>NZ_JACJOT010000007.1 GCF_014695715.1 Microcoleus sp. FACHB-68 | reverse complement strand
AGGGGGCATGGCTGCGTCCGTTGTCTCTTTCATGACTCTGAACTCAACGTGAGAGGCTTACTGGGTCGCTATTATACTCTCATTTGCTCTCTCTTTTTGTTTAAGTCCCGTTAATTACTACTGCGAAGAGCGAGCGGAGGCTGAGCCTTAAACAGCCAGGGTAGGGATTTAATTATGTCAAACTGAAGTTGAGGTAAAATTATATGGAGTTAACAGCGAGTATAGAAAATGTAAACAGAAATTTTTGAAGAGGTAGGAGGTCAGCACAATCTATTAACTATCAGATGTTACATTGTGGAAGCAAATGGGATTATGGAAGAATTCCATGCTGTGCCTCCCGGTCATCCAAAATGGATTTGGAATCACCCGACGGCAGCAGCGGCTAAGTTTGCTGAGAAGCACCCAAAGTTTTTGTTAGAGCAGTTTAATTGGCCTTTTAATGAAAGCGAACTCAGCGAGAATATTACTGATTGGCCTACTGAATGGTTGCAGAGAAAATGATTGATAAACAAAGAAATCTTGGCATTGCCAGATGCAACTGGTGATTGCTTGCCTGATTCTTTCATTCTCAACTCTGAAAAACTAATTTTTTTTTACGAAATGCTCATCTTAAAACTCATCGAGTCTGGTTTACTGTCTTGTTGTAGTGCTTTTGTCGTAAGGGTTGTCAAGTCCTATTAAACCAAAGGAAAAGCTACCACATATTATTTTGTTTAATTTAACTTCTCTATTCAGTTTTTTCCTTAGACTTTGTTGCAATGATATTCAAGCTTATTAAGGTATCGAGAATTCGTAAGCTACTACAATCATTAAATAGATTAAACTCTGAAACTTGCTCGTACTCTTCAAAGCCAGCTTCTGCAAGGTATAAAGCTAAAGTTCCAGCATCAAAACCAATTTTATGGACATCATACTCATTGGTTTGGCCGCCAAATATAATTCTCATTAGATGATGGCGTTCTATAACAGTTAAATTTGGATGCAGATACAACCAACATAAAGTTTGTAAATCAGGAACACTTACTAAAAGTCTTCCCCCAGGTTTAAGAACCCGATGCCATTCCCCTAAAGTATTGCCAAGCTCATTATTAATGCCGTAGTAGAAATGTTCTAAGACATGACTGGCATAAATAACGTCAACAGAGTTACTTGCAAATTGACTCAAGTCAGCAGCATCTGCTATATAATCGACTTCTGGACGCGGCTCAATATCTAAAATTTTCCAGTCCGGATGGGGTTCTTGACCACCGATGTGCAGTTTAAGGGATTGCATTTTCGTCAAAAGCTAACCAAAAAATACCTGTATAATATATTATATAGATTAAAATCACATTTAATTGAATCTTTCAAAGACAACTTATCTATCGTTTTACTCCTTTAAAGTTAGAGGCTGCTGATATGTCGCTTTTTGTTTCGAGTTTAAAGAAAAGTGGGCATTTAGATCAAATTCACATGGCGCTATGTCATGTAGGCTCTCGTAAGCTAATAAACCAAGATGACTTTGCTAGTCAAGGCTGGGATCTATTTGCCCCTCGACTGAGTATCTATGGTTTTGACGCAGATGCAGATGCTTGTGATCAAGCCAATGCTGAACTTGAGGCTCGACAAATCAATTGGAATGAAAAACACATTCCTCTGGCACTTTGGAAGTCAGTTGGAGAATCTACGTTATATGTAACGCACGATCCTATGTGCAGCTCGCTTTATCCACCTAATGAACCCTATTTAGCAAGGTTCTCAGAAGTTGCAGAATTCATGAACCTCAATTTTACGGTAGAAATTGAAACAACAACTTTAGATGATTTCTGCAAAGCTCAAAAAATTGAGGAAATTGATTTTCTTCAAACGGACGTTCAAGGGGCAGATCTTCAGGTTTTACAAGGAGCTTCTGAAATTTTATCTCGCAGTATTCTAGGAGTTAAAGTTGAAGTTCTATTTTCTCCGTTGTACGTAGATAGTCCTCTATTTGCTGATATCGATACTTATCTGAGAGAGCAAGGTTTTTCTCTATTTACTTTGACAGCGGCCTCTCGCTATCGTGCTCGCTCACCCATTATATCAACAGTTAGAAACGGTCAAATACTTTGGGGAGATGCTATTTACTTTCGCGATCTCATTCAAGAAAATATAAGCCCAAATTTTAAAACACCAGAACACATCTTAAAATTAGCTTGCATTGCTGAACTGATGGGTTTTCCCGACTATACAATGGAGATTTTGGAATACCTGACTCTAAATTATGGAACCGATCCTCAATACAATTTTGCTAATAATATCATTGAAGGCATATCACAATTTCCAGAACTGGTAAAACAGGGATTCAATTCATTCCCGATTATTCAAAGAATTCGGGATTACGCTAGCGGCGACGCTGCTGATTTATTAGAAAATCGTTAAATTTTTTCAACAAAAAAACTTGTTGCTAAATTAATTCTAATAACCTTGCAGATAATTTTCCCACATCTGCTCATAAGCTTTTTCCATCTCACGAGTAAACTGCTTGGCGTTCCAAAGCGGAGAAGTTTTTCTGGACTGCCAAAGTTTCCAAGCGATTTGTTGGCGTAGTGCAGGTTCTTTACCTAAGCGAATTCCCCATTGTACATACTCTTCATCTGTCCAAGCAATTCCTTCCGTTATTCCAGCATTCATCATCATTGTGTAGCTATTACGGGAAGCAAATTGCTCACCCACCCGCGTCACCATCGGAATTCCCATCCAAAGAGTTTCCATCGTGGTTGTAGCACCGTTATAAGGATAGGTGTCCAGCACGACATCAGCAATCCCTAGGTTAGCCCGGTGCAATAGTTCTGAACCAACTAGCGGCAGAAATCGCAGTTGATCCCTGTCTACTCCCTCTTCTTTTGCGAGCTGGATAAACAATTTCTCGATCGCTTCTCGATCTGCTATCCCTTTAATTAGTAAATAGCTATTGGGTACTTCTTTTATAATTCTCATTTGCAATCGAGCGGTCTCGGTGTGGCGCTTATAGCCAGTTTGACCACTGAAATACACAATTGCATCCTGAGGAATCTCGAAGTCTTCCCGCCTTACTGTTGGTACACCTATTTCAAACCCATCGACTGCTATATAAGTTTGGGGCAATCGCCAAATTTTTTCTGTGTAATACTCCTGAGCTGACGTTGGTAAAACATAGGGATCGGCAATAAAGTAGTCAATAGTTGGAATTTCGGAAGCATCCCAGCCCAACCAAGTAACCTGAACCGGAGCGGGTTTGAGTGCCATGACCTCGCAGCTCATATCGAGCGTGATACTATCAAGCTCAATCAAAATATCAATTTCATCTTCAAAAATTTTATCAGCAATTTCCCAACTATTTACAGAATAAAAAGCTTGAGAAGTTTTACTGATATACCATTCTTCTAAAGGTTTATATCGGCGCTTGTAGTTTACAAAATAGGCATAAATTTTAACCTCTTCCCGGTTATGATGCTCAAAGACACCGCGTGCTAGCCAGCCAACAGAATGCTCCTTGAAGCAAGCCGACAAGTAACCAATCTTTAAAGGTTTGCCAGAAGGCTCCAATCTCCGCTTCAAATGGCCCTTTTGATATCGCTCTATTCGTTCTCGGGCATAAACTTCAATGTTCGCTTGACAAAGCCGCATCATTGAAGTTTGAAGCTGTTTATTGGCTTTAAGGTCATCTTGCAAATAAGGAGCGTAAAAACAAGTTGTAAAAAGCCTTAAAATCTCAATTTGACGGAGAGTAGTTGGTTGTTCTTTGACTAAATCCGCCATCAACTTCTGATGTCGTTGGAAGATAGAATAAGCTTCTTTCCAAGCCGCGCCGGCACTTAGTAATCCGCGCAAAATAAGGTTATTGGCAAATACCCTATCTGCCAATTCTGTCAACAGAGAATAGCATAATTGAGCAGTTTCTATGCCCTTCTGATACTGACCGGCATTTTGATAAAAAGCTGCTAAATGACGTAGAAATTCTGTATTCTCCGGCTCCACTCGAAGATACAGTTCAGCTAAGCTGGCCGCCACACCAGGCCGTCCTTGAGAATAGGCACATTCCGTAGCGGCTGGCAACAATACCTGAAGCAAATGCAGCGGTTGTTCCACATAGGCCAGACTAGCTTCTACCAATTCCAATGAGGCAGGGTGCAGCGGCGCGGCCTCTAAAACACTCTCTAGCGTTTGCAGTAATAACTCAGGATGGAGATTTGCCGGTGGCTCTGCTTTCAGCAGATTCATCGCTCCCCAATCTGCTAAATCATCCCCAGTAAATTTCTCTAGCTGGATTGAGCGCTGAATTAAATACAATAAGTTATTAATATTAGTAGGCTGAAGTTCCCGGATATGCTGCCGGATTAACCAAGCCTGTGAAAACTCTTCTTGCTCTTCCCGTCTTTGAGCTTCTCTATCGAGGACTTTAACCAGTTCTACAGTCCACTCATCTATTTGTTCTGGTTCACCCTCTACCATTCCCAGCAGCCAAGTGGTGTGAGCCTCCTGTTCTTGCTCCTGGAGCAGCAACATCAAGCCCAAATGCCAGTAGTGGAGCTTGACTTCTGGTTCAGCTTCAATGGCCTGCTCGTATAAACTAGCAGCCTGAATATAATTTCCTTGGATACAATACTGCTCAGCTAGTTGCTGCCATTGTTCCAAATCGTGGTAAAAAGTTGCCGACATTGTAAAAAACTGATTTTCTGGGAAACAGGATTCACCAAGCTACATACAATCATACAAAGGGTAGCGTGGTTCCACGCTACCCCTGACAAGCACACGGTTTGAAGGGTAAAACCCTTGATTGGAAAAAGTCTGCCTTTACTTGCCTAAATCTTTTCCGAGAGTTCCACAATCTGTTCCAGTGATGGCTAGTGCACTTGTTGATGTTGCTACTGATTCACACAGCAGTGCTTGGGTAAGAGCTTCGTTAGTGCCTCCTGTGGTAGCAGCGGATGTAGTATAGACTACGCCTGTATAAGCTTTTAAGTTGTTCTTTTGGGGAGCCGCAAACGCCTGGTTTTGGATATTAGTAGCTCCACTTGTCCCAACAATGGTGTATTGGAAGTTTTCTGTTTGACTTTTAATACCAACGCCCAAGTCTGCCATATTCGTTGCCCACCCTTGTCTTTCCAGATAGTAGGCTTGTTGAGAGCGGTTCATCGCACCGACGTTCTGTCTAGCTTCAGCTTGTTTGGCTTTGTTGGTTTGGCTTAGCAGTGAAGGCAAGGCGATAGCAGCTAGAATACCAATGATGATAACAACGACCAGCAGTTCAATTAGTGTGAAACCTTTGTCCTGTTTCTTTTGGTTAAGGTGTTGCAGGAACTTGGCTTTAAATTCTGTCTTCATGAGTGGCTTCTCCTTGAGGGGTGGGATGCTTGTTTCTTATCTGCTGATGTTAACTTACCCACGTTTCGTCAGTTTGATATCACCCTCCAGGAAAATTTTTTATAACAGGCTATGGGAAGTTTCAAGCTAATTTATGCACAATTTATCTAAAATACCCACTTTCTCTCGTTTTCATATCACTGTGCTAAAACTTTTCTTTACTCTCTTGGGATAAATTCAAGCTGAACGCTCCAAAAGCACGTATACAAAGGTTTCTAGCTTTATCAAAAGTTCCTTAACTTCCTCGAAGGCTGTTTCCTGGCTCATCGGCTCCAAAGTCACCAGATCGACCGGCCTGATGTTCAGCCAGTGCGCTACCAAGGACATCACCGGCAGCGCTCGCTCCCACAATGGCAGCAGACAAGCCGCTATACTGCTCTCCAACAGGATAGGAGTTGTGGTGGGCAACGGGATATAACTGCTGATCGTGAATGACGTGTGGTTCGTGATGCACTCCAGCAGCCCTTGCTCAATCTCAGCCGTTTTGAGCTGAGGATGTAGGTGCACAACAGCTTTTTCCCAGTCAGAATACTGCCAACCGGCAACGGGGACACAGGGTTCTGCCTGGTTGGGATGACCACACCAGAAATCAAGCAGCCGGTGGACTGGATTTAACAATTCAAACAAATGCAGCTGCTCTTCCACAGGAATTTCTGGCAAGCTCATTGCTAAAAAGGCCGGCAAATCATCTGGGTTAAACAGATCCAGCAATTCCCAACGCCGCCAATTCACCATACTGATAAACTCTAAATTAGCAGTCTTCAAAGCAGAGAACATCTCAGGTATCGTAAAACCTTTATCGCCTTGAAATAAATAATTCATTAATATCCACTGTTCGTCTGCCTTATCAAACCAAGTTCTAACCTTAAGAAGCACTTCATTTTTCAAAGCCCTCATCGTTTGTACCGCTGCTTCAATCTCATCTTCTCTAGGGTTTTCCTCCATTAATCCCATTATTTTGAAAACTTTCTGAGCGCGAAGATAGTAAACACGCTGTAGAATACTGTGCAGATTGGCCCGAATAATTCCTTCTGGTTTTAGGACAGACTTCATCGCCTGTAATCCTAAAGCTGGATTTGGCAGTAGATAAAGAACTTCGTCGCAATTTATATAATCGAACTTTAAATTTAAAGTCGGCAATTCTTCTATAGAGATTGCATAAAATTCTGTATTCTCAAATCCGTGATACTCCAATCGCTGCTGGGCTAGTTTAACGGATTCTTCTGACAGGTCAATTCCCACAATTTTAGCTCCGGGGTTGGCCTCAGCTAAAGCTAAGGCTTTGTAGCCACTTCCGCACCCGGCATCTAAAATAACTTTTCCCTCGGTTTTTATAATTTTTTGATTTCTTAAATAGTAAGGAGTGACTAAATTATGAGTAAAAAGAAAGTTAAGCTCATCCTTAGGAGATGCTTCTAGAGGCTTTCTAGGATAAGGAGCGGTGTCAAATTGCTGACGAATTTTCTGCCTCACTTCATCCGATGCTTGCTTGTCCATTGTAAATATTTCCTTATCCCTGTAGGTGGGATTATTTACCCTAATTGATCTGAGCTACCAACTAAGAAAAGACGAGCATTTAATAAAATTGATTAAATGCTTAGTAGATATATGTTTGCGATAGAAGGCTCGCAACTTCCCGAAATTTAACTGTGTGTGAACTATAAAAGTTTTGTGCGTCAATAACCCTCAAAGCACCTCAAAATTCTTCATGAGAATAGTGAAAAGTTATTGCATTTTTGACCCAATCCGCATGATTCCTAATTCTGGGGAGCCGGATTCAGATCACCGGCATCCCCAGGTGCCGGCACTCCAGGCAACTGCAATTGATTTGGATTAAAAGTTGTCCCAGGTGCCGGCGTGCCTAAGGGACTTAAAGGAACCGATGGCGTGACGTTAGGAGACGGACTCAAGCCTGGAATTGTAGGATTAACCGGCGTTAAAAGATTTGGATTGGGCGCATCAGTCTCGGAACCGGGCAGAGTGGCTAAGGCAACGCGACTGCCCCCCACTTCTCGCATTTGATCCAACACCTGCACCACATTGTTGTATTTGGCTTCCTTAGAAGCATATAGCACCATCAACCCCTCCGGATTGTTGGTGCTATAGGTTAGCAGCTCTTGAGAAAGCTGATTTGGATTCACCCGCCGTTGGTCGATGTAGGTTTGACCGAACGGATCGAGACCAACGATTAACATTTTACGGATCTGCGGTTGGCCGGTGCTCGCTTTCGGTAAATCAACCGTAATCGCTTGCTGACGGGTTAGTTGCAAGGCAGCAAGAATGAAAAATGTCAAGATACAAAAAATGACATCAATCAAAGGAACGATTTCAATCCGAGCCTCTTCAGTGGGAGAATCCAAGTTAATCTTCATAGCACAGATGTTGGGTGCAATCGGGGTTGGGAAAATTTGCTAGAGAAAGATCGTAATTGAGAAACGATACCGGCAGATTGTCCAGCAGCTTAATGCCTAGACGCTGCCCAAATCTGGAGATTCAGACGCCTTAGAGTCTTTTAAGGGAGTTTGCTCCTCTGGGGGGGTTGTTTGTTCAATCGCTTTGTTCAACCGGCTCGCCTCTTCTAATGGAGTTGGCTCCACTGGAGGGGCACTATATTTAACTGCTCCTTTATCGCGGGTCGAATTTTCGGCAAATGCTTCTGGGGGACGTGCAGCCACACTACTGTCAACCGGATAACGGTGATTGTGCGATTGGGGCCAGAACTGCCGGTAAAGCAACTCTAACTCATTGCCAGCTTTGCGGAAAATCTTAACTTGCTGAAACAAAAACGCCTGAAACACACGGTAAAATGCCAAACTGGTAATCGCTATGACTAGGCCAGTCGCCGTTGTGATCAACGCTTCCCCAATCCCTAAAGTCACTCCTGCCGTTGAAGACGTTCCCAGATCGCCTAGGCGAATTGAACCGAGCGAGTTAATTAAGCCTAAAACTGTCCCCAGCAATCCTAAAAGAGGCGCTAAGGCAATCACAGCTTCTAAGACTTTATCTCCGCGTCGCATGGAAGCCAATTCATCGTCTGCAGCCGACTCCAGTGCCAGCCGAAACACTTCTGGATCGGGCTGTAGCAGACGCAAGGGTGCATAAAGAAACCGCCCAATTGGCTGTCGGTTTGCTTGTCTGGCAATTTCGTTGGCAACTCCCCAATCATAACGAGCCGCCTCTAGCACTCGATTCACGATCGCCCTTTCTTTGAGCGCAATGTTAGCCCAGAACCACAGCCGCTCGATGATCGTCGCAACAGACAGGATAGACAGAGCCAGCAACGGCCACATGGCTGGGCCGCCCTTTGCAAATAGTTCTTTGACTAATTCTAGATTCACGGTCTTTGCTTTCCTCCTTACGTTCCTCGCCCCAAGTTCTGTTTTACAGGCTGTCTATAACAAATCCCTAGGCATTTTAATTTTAGAGATTTATAAACCCCTTACAAGCCGGTAACCTAAATTTTGGAGAATCTGTCAGCGAGGGGCGATCAACCTTTATTTGCTGTAATTGCCTTGATAACCGGCAATTTACAGCGTCAGCGACCCCGCCTCGGAGGTTGACCTCACCATCTCACCGGCTGATCCACCGGCACCCTTGGAGGCATCGGTTACAGAAGTCTGGCGGAAAATTTCTCAAATCGAGACTCAATGAGGGTAAACCGGAAATAATTTTTTTTCAAGGGATTGATAAATACGGGTTATGACACAGGATTTGTGTTTTGGTGTCATCAACTGCTTTTGTCTTGCCGGCATCACATTTGCGGTTCCAGAAACCCTTTACATTCATCCTGTGCCAAATTGTCCTCAATCAGAAGTTCCAGCACCGACACGATTGCTGGCTGCTTTATCTGAAGGGAGTATCCGCAGCCTCAGGGCGTGTCCCCAATCAATCTACGCAGCAAGTCTATTGGATTAGATTGGCTGCTTAAGGCTCTAAGCAGGGCGCGAGTGTTCTGTTTGTGTCGATAGCTTCACTCTCTCAGCCCAAGTTTGCCACCTCATTGCAAATTAAGATTTGCAAGCCTAACTCCATCAGTCAAAGCTTGGCAGATCATTGGAAATTTTTATTAACAAGTAGTATACATTCGTGTTTTCCCAGATGTAGAATTTTTTTATTCATAGATTAAATGCTATTAAAATGTAAATTTCATAGGTTAAATTCTATGAATACAGTTCAAGGTTTTTCACAACTGACAAAGATTCAATTGGAACCGAGACGAGAGTTGTTCCTCAATCTCGCTGTGACCTTTTCCCGTATTCAACTGGTGTTGCTTCTGGTGCTGGCGCGATTGTCGGCTTTTTTGCGGCGCTATTTGGCGGCACTCCCACTTTAATTTGTGAGCCAACCAGACCCGATGACAGAATTACCGACGCGGATGATGCCATTGTCTTAAGCAACTTTACCTCAGCGGCCCGATGATTTTTGGAGTTTCCAAGGCGATTTCCCGTGAGCAAGCGGTTGTGAAAAACTATGAAGTGTTGATTCTGGATTTGAGCGATGTCCCGCTGTTAGGGGTGACTTCTTCCCTGGCGATTGAGAATGCGATTAAGGATGCCTGCGATCAAGGCCGGCACGTATTTATTGTGGGCGCTGCCGGCAAGATTAAGCGGAGGCTGCAAGACTTAAAGATTTTGGAACTTTTGCCAGCGCAGAACTTGCTGATGGATCGTAAGGAAGCCCTAAAGCAGGCTGTGGCGCTAATCAAGGGAGATGAAGTTGCTGGTAATGTCTCTACCTATCAGGCTGCAGCAGATCGCACTGCAAGCACAGGTTATCTATTAGAAACAAGCGATCCTGTAGTATAAACTACTCGTGAAAAGCTTGTGTCCTGCGGGCATCTTGCCTGCACAAGCCATTACAACCTATTTAGTAAGATTGCTAGATTTACAATTTTAGGAGGCATGAAACCTTCTAAAACTGCTTGCTTTTTATCGCGCATCCGAGCTTGAGATACCGCTTGGATGCGGGATACGCTCATTGGTTTCTTGTCTCAGTTGTTCTAGACGCGACAACCCGACAACATCCAAATCGCTAGGTTACAAAACTTTAGACTTAATTTATTTTGAATGCCAGAACCCGGACTTGAACCGGGGACACGAGGATTTTCAGTCCTCTGCTCTACCAACTGAGCTATTCCGGCAACCGTTTTTTTGGTGCTTTATTAAAGTAGCAAATCAGATGAGTTTTTGGCAAGTACCTTTGAAAAAAAAGTTTTTGAGGGTGGGAAAACCCCCTTAGATGGGCCGCAAGCGAGTGACTTTCAGCTTAAATGCTCCGATGCCGGTTTCTCCAAAGGCTCGCACCCGAATAATATAGGTGCCGGCTTTGGTAATGCGGGAAAACAGCAGGGAGTTGGTGGTGCCATCTGGGCCATCATCATTTTCTGCGACGGTTGAGCCATCTTCGGCTAGCAGGGAAACAATTGCGTCAAAACTGTCGGATGACAAGTCAACTGCTAGCTGTTCTCCCTCTGTCAGCGTCACAATGTAGTCTCTTGCAAATCCACCTTGACCTGTGGGGATATCTTTTTCTGAGAGCGTATCTGAAACTTGATTATTAGGCGGTAAGGTAATTGGGTTATATAACTTATTCTGGGCCTTCGCACCCACAGCACTAAGGCCAACAACGAGCAAGCTGAGCGGAATGAAGACGAAGCGACAGGAGAGGACAAAAAAACGAGTCATGGATGGAAAGAAGAGTGGGTGAGGGGGAGAAGGCAATGGTTAGCCGGCAGCGAGATATTTAAGATGCAGGGTTCCAGAAAATGAATTATTCTGGGCGGGGGTTCACTGCTGCGGATCTAAGGCAGCTTTGATTATAGGCTCTGTCGCGGATGAGATGTCAGTATAGTTAGGTTTGAGTTTGTGGTTGATAGCGGGGAACGTAAAAAGTTTGGGGGTTTACCGGCTTTAGGGTTAATTTGGCTGGTTGGTGCATTGAGTGATCGCGTCTGGTTTGCCCTTGATAAGTCAGTGCCGGCTTGGGATCAGGCAGAATATTTAACCGGCGGTTTGACTTACTGGCAAGCTTTGCAGCACCCTCTTTGGTTGAATGGTGAGTGGTGGTCAAGTTTTTGGATGATCTCATCGAAAGTTCCTCCCCTGACCTACATCATTACAGCAGGTTTTCTTGATCTTTTTGGTGCCGGTTCCGATCAAGCCACACTGATTAATCTACTCTTTAGCGCAATTTTGTTGGGATCGGTTTATGGTTTAGGCACTCGGCTTTTTAATCGGCAAATCGGTCTTTGGGCCGCTGGATTGTGTTTGCTATTGCCTGGTTTATATTTAGTGCGCCTAGATTTTTTACTAGATTACCCCCTGACGGCTGCGGTTACGCTCTCATTTTATTGCCTCACAATTTGGAAAATTCAACAGGAAAAGGAGAGAGGGGTAACAGGAAAGAATTTACGCCTCACTCAATGGTTGTGGGTGAGTGCATTTGGCATTTGTTTCGGTCTAGCATTGCTGGTTAAACAGACATCTTTATTTTTCCTATTCGTGCCGGTGTTGTGGGTAGCAATCAGCGCGATCCGCCGCCGGCATTGGATTGGCGTGGTTCAGCTAGCTTGGTCTTTAATGCTGTCGGTGCTGGTGTGTGGCCCTTGGTATCGCACAAACTGGCTGCTAATTCTAACGGGTGGTAAACGCGCGACGCTAGATTCAGCAATGGCGGAAGGAGATCCTGCACTTAACACGTTGGATGCTTGGGCATTTTACTGGAAAGACTTACCCCAAATCGTTTCTTGGCCTTTGCTGTTAGTGCCGGCAGTCGGGTTTCTTCTGTATTGGATACGACCGCTTTTCAACAATCAAGCAGCATCTCCCCCTCGCTTTCTGCCGGCAATCAAATGGTTAGCAGTCTTCCTGATCGGCGCTTATTTATTATGTTCGCTGAATATTAACAAAGATTCCCGATATGTCTTGCCCTATCTGCCGGTGTTGTCGCTCTTGTTAGCTTATGGCTTAACACTTTGGCCGCGTCGATGGGGTAAATACATTCGTTGGGGCACTGCCGGCACTGCTATTTTATTAATGTTGTTAAATCTGTGGCCGGCAGAGGGTTTTCTCAGTCGTCAATTCACTCAATTCTTGAGTCCTCGTGCTCAACATTATGCTTATTTGGGGACTGAATGGCCTCATCGGCAAGTCATTGCTGAAATTATTCAAACGCAACCTTATTTAAACTCAAACTTAGGCGTTTTGCCTTCAACGCCGGCAATTAACCAGCACAATTTAAACTACTATGGAGCACTCGCTAACTTCCAGGTTTATGCGCGTCAGGTGGGCGTTAATTTAAAACAAGTCTCTCAGGATGTACGTTCCCTTTCCTGGTTCATTACTAAAACCGGCGATCAAGGTTCAGTTCCAACAGAAGCTCAAGCTGCCATTGTGAAAGCAGTTGAGCAAAGTGCGGATTTCCAATTAAAAAAGTCTTGGCCATTACCCGACGGCAGCCGATTGAAACTCTACCATCGGCGAGTGCCGGCTGTTGAGATACAGGGAACAGAGAAACTAACCCAATCTCCTAATCGCCTAATTTCGGCTAATTCAAACGCCAAAAACCCAAATCGAGTCCAGCTAGAACGAGTCACCGTTCCCGATCAAGCACCTCCTGGGGTGCCGATGCCGGTAACTTATGAATGGTTAGGTTCTTGGGATCAATTGCAAGCCGGTTTAGTCTTGCTTACTTGGCAAAGTAATCCCCAAAAATCGGCTAATTTCTTAATTCCAACTACCCAAATTCCCGTATCACAACAATGGTTACATGATCATGGGATTGGCACCGGCAGCTTGCATAAAGGAATGCCGGCAAACCTATCGAAAAAAGAATTTCAAGTCATTGAACGCATGGCAATGCTGCCGCCTCCCAATGCCAGGGGAATTTATACCTTAAAAGCAACTTATCTAAACCGGCAGACTGGAGAAAGTTATCCGATAAAAGTGCCCGATATTTCCATAAAAATTGAGACTGCAGCAAAACAAGTGCCGGCACCGGAATTAGATTTAATCACGCAGTTGCGAATTTTAGCAATTTCTCTGCCCCAAGGTTCAGATGCTCTCACCCATGTTTTTGAGGAGATCGGGCGAATTAACCAGTATGACCCAATTCAGGATTATACCGTTCAAACTGAATTGGCAATGGAGCACCGGCTTACTCAGGAAGGGCCAAAACGCGGTTACGCCTATGCATTGGCGCTAGCAAGGGTATTACAGCGGGACGCCAAGGGCGCTATTTCGGCACTGGAACAGGTTGTGCGGTTGGATTCGCAAAATCCCTATGGTTATGCGTATCTGGCGTTTTTGCATTTGTATGATCTGCATCCTAAAGCTGCTGAGAAGGCGCTAGAGCCGGCGTTTAAGATTAACCCGAACTTGCCAGAAATTAAGGCTCTCAGAGCTGTAGCGGCGTTAATGCAGGGGAATCTGGTGCAATTCTGGGGGGATGTGCAAACCCTAAGGAATTTAAAGTAAAGGCGCATCTCCACCAATACGTGTTTTATTGACTTTTACACAATTTTATAGTAAAGGGCTAATTGCCAATCGGAATGAAAAATTAGCAATTAGCCCTTTACGATTGATTACGCTTCAGCCTTAGTGATTACGAGGACTTCGCCTTTGAGCATCCGGTTCGCCGCTTCTAGTAGCGCTTCTTCTAGATAAGGCTTGGTGAAGTAACCTCGCGCCCCTAATTGGACTGCCATTTGCCGGTGCCGGTCAGCGCCGCGAGAGGTGAGCATCGCAATCGGGAGATCGGTGAGAATCGGGTCTTTCTGCATCCGGGAAAGTAGTTCCAAACCGTCCATCCGAGGCATTTCAATGTCGCAGAAGACGATATCGCAGGGCAGGCCGGAACGCAGTTTTTCCCAGGCTTCCTGACCGTCACGGGCTTGTTCTACCCGGTAGCCGGCCTTATTAAAGGTCATCGAGAGCAGTTCTCGCACGGTGATTGAGTCATCGACGATCAGAACGGTTGGTTCAGTCTTCTCTGGCGGCAGTTCTGCCGGTGTATGAGTAGCTTCATCCCACAGCGCCCCACCGCTTTCTTTTCTCAAGCGACCGGCTGCCAGGTCAATTAGCTCTAAAACGTCGGCAATTGCAACGATCCGGCCATCCCCCATGACCGTCGCACCGGCAACGCCAATCGGCTTGGGCACCGGCCCTTCTAGCTGCTTGATTACAATTTCCTGTTCGCCCAATACCTGATCCACTTGCAGGGCCAGATAGTTGCCGGCACTTCGCAGTACCACCACTGAAATCACGTCATCTTCGGCGTTAGAACCATACACGCTACCCCGACCGAGATGCCGGTTATATGCCAACAACTCGCGCAGGTGTCGGAACGGCAGCATGGAATCACGCCAGGGAATACAAGTCTGGCCATCGGCAGCCGTTTGAACCCGATCTCTGGGCACATCCAGCATATCTTCCACCCCGTCCATTGGGAAGGCAATGCGAGCGCGATCACTAATACAGCACAGCGCCTTAGAAATACTCAGCGTTAACGGCAAGCGAATCGTGAAAGTGGTTCCTTTCCCTGGCGTGGAGTCTGTTGTAATTACGCCTCGGATTTCACTCAAGTCGTTGCGGATGACATCCATCCCGACGCCCCGCCCAGCCGTCATATTCGCCTGATCCATCGTACTAAAACCAGGGTGATACAGCAGCTCGTACACATCTAGGCGAGACATGGTTTGCACGTCACTCTGCTTAATTAGCCCCTTTTCTGCCGCCTTCATTTTCACCCGTTCTGTATCAATCCCCGCGCCGTCATCGGAGAAGGAAATCACGGTTTGGTTGCCTTGGTGGAACGCACGAATGGTGATCCGACCTACTGCCGGCTTGCCTAACCTTTGCCGCACCTCTGGCATCTCGATCCCGTGAGCAATCGCATTATTAATCAGGTGTTTCAACGGATCGGACAAGTGTTCCAGAATCAGCTTGTCAAGCATCGTGTCCCGGCCCTCTAGCCGGATTTCCGCCTGCTTGCCGTGTTCAATCGCTTTGTCACGCACAGCACGCGCCAGAGGAAACACCCGTTCCAGAGACGAGAAAGGCACCATTCGGGAGCGAGTCAGACCTTCTTGCAATTGGGTTGTTACCTGCCGCAACTGCCGGGTGACTTGCTCGGTTTCATCCACAAGGAATTCGATGTCTGCCGCTGATTCCCGAACTCGCACGATCAACTCGATAATTTCTTGGGATTGGGTGTGGAAGCCGGTGAAGCGATCCATTTCCAGCGCGTCAAAGCTTGCACCACTTAGGTGAACGTCTCGTGCAGGGTTATTGCGCGATGACTGATAGTGTTGCCGGCTGCTCAGCAAGGAAATTTCCAGCAGGGATCGCTCATAGAGATCCTGCATCCGCTGACCCACATCACTCAGCTGCTGCACTTGATGCAGCAAGTTATCGAGGAACTGGCGCAACCGTTCTTGGTCTTGCTCTAAGCTGTTACGGTTGACCACCAGTTCCCCAACCAAGTTGCTGAGGTTATCGAGTTGCTTGATTGGCACCCGCATCGTTTGCTCGGCAAATGCCTTGGGACGCATTTTGGGCGAGATCGGCCCTGGTGAGGCTTTTGCTGCTGCCCTGCCACCGGGCATTGTCATTTCAGACAGCGACAGCAGTTCTTCTAAATCTGCAAATTCGCTTTCTTGCTGGGCTGGCTTGGCCATCGGCTCTAGCTGTGGCGGGGCTGCAACCGGCTTCTGGACGGGTGCTGGGGCGGCAGGCGGGTTGAGAAAGTTTTCTAGCTCAGAAAATACTGCTGATGGCGCTCCTTCGACCATAAAGGCTGTAGGTTTTTCCTCTAACAGCGCTTCTAAATCATCAAAGGCACCGCCAGTATCTAGGGTGAGCGAAGCAGCTTGTATGACAGGTTCTACTTGCTCTAGGGACTGTTCAAAGTTCTCGGCTTCTGTCGTATCGAGTAGGCTGTCGTCAAAGTCGAAATTGTCTATCTCATCGCTGCTGTCCTCAAGCCCGTCAAACAAGTTTTCTGAGTCATCGGCGGCGGCTGCAACCGTTAAATCCTCAAACGTCAGAGGTTCTTCTTCTGAGGCAACTTCTGAATTTAACCAATTGCTTGAGAAGTCGGGGAGTTCGGTTTCTGAGGCCGGCTCAGAACCAAATAAGGCGTTCAGATCCCCAGACATTGAAAGGGTTTCCTCTGCTTCAGTTGAGAGTAAGTCCAAATCTAAATCCGCACCTTCAAACAGATCCCACTCCTCAGCGAATGAGGAATCTAAGCCGGTTTCTGGTGTCGAGGCGTCAGGTTCTCCACCAAACAAATCCATCTCGCCAAAGTCCAGACTATTGTCTGAGCCGGCAGTCCCTAGCGTTTCTTGCGGTTCTTCATCTGCTAGCTCAAACAAATCTGCCAGATCGCCGTCAAAATTCAGCGTTTCCTCTGCCGGTTGGGCGAAAGACACCTCATTTGCTGTCTGTCGGATAGCCGGTATTGCTGGCACTTCCTCAGTATCTGTTTCTGTGTCGAACCAGTTCGTGTCTGCAACTGTTTCTAGACCCAATAAATCCTCTAAATTTGTCTCCGCATCCCAATCAAGTTCGGCTTCTGGATTTGGCTCTAGATCCGAATCCCCAAACAAGGCATCTAAATTTTCGCTGTTTCTATCCTTAGAGCCTTGCGGACTTGGATGAAGGCCATCTAAATCCAAATGCTCCCACTCACCTAAGTTGTCTGTGGTTGTATCTGAGAAAACATCTAATGAAATTTCTTCTGCTGCCGACGTTGTTTGGACGTCCTGAGGCTCAGTGATGGCTAGCAAATCGCTTAAGTCATCCTGAGTTGCTGCCGCATTGGCGGGCGCAGGAGCCGCTTTGGGGGCGTCTTCTTCCTCAAACAGACTCTCAAACTCTAGATTGTCGCCACTGCCGTTGTGATCCCAACTTGGCTCGGCGGTGTCAGGGCTAGCTGCCTCGCCGGTGTCCCACAACTCATTCCACTCTTGCGCTGCTTGTGTTTGGCTTGCTGAGGCAGTGGGTTGAATACTGAGGCTGGGCGGTTGAGGAGAGAAATCTAACGCCTCACTGTCTTCAAAGAGCGCCTCCAGGTTACTTTCAGCGGAGCCTGATGTTTTAGATTGAGAGGGTGAATCGGCAAACATAGGGTCTTTCTCATTTAAACCGGCAAAGAGTTCTTCGAGATTATTTGTCTCGCTGAACGCACTCAAGTCGCTGTCATTGCCTTCTAAGTTTAAACTTTCAAAATCGCCGGTAGCGTCTAACAGGCTACCGTGTGCGTGTTCGGCTGCGCCTGTTTGTGGGGCATCGTCGAAGCTGTTGAAGTCAAAGGTTAATCCCTCTTCTACCAGTTCCTCAGATGAGTTGTCGAACAAATTTTCCCCTTCGCCTGCTGCCGCCCCCCAGCTGTCATCATCCAGTAATGCGTCTCCAAATAAACTGTTCAGTTCATCCACGGTATTAACTTCCTCTGCAGGCTCATTTTTGCCGTCTTCTTCAAATAGAAGGTCTGAAAAATCGCTAGCCAGTAAATCGGAGGAAATATTGGCTGAAGCTTCTCGAACAAAATTATCTGTTTTCTCGCGCGCGCTGGGTTCGTTAACTTCTTCGGGTTCCCAATTGCTATCCAATTCTGGTGATTCGCCTTCAAAGAGATCGGCTAGGCTATTGAGTTCTGCCATACCTACTTCTGGCCCTGTGTGACCGGCGCGTTTGCCGACAGGGGCTTCGTTGGCTGGGGTGTAGCGATTGACGATTGAGCTTTGACGGGTAAAATCTTCTCCTTCCTCACCCGGTACGATTGCCCCGCCGTGGGCAGTGCTGGGACTTTTAGCTTTACCGGCTTGAGATTTGTTCGAGCCGCTCATGCCTGTGCCCGAAGCGACGTGACTGCTGCTGCGGCTGCCTGCTCCTGCAACTGCCCGTTCTGCCGGTGCGGGTTGTGCCTTTTGGGCCGGTTGCAGCGCTTTCAGTTTGGAACTAACGGCAATTTCAGCGCCTAGGCCGGCTAAAACTAATTCTTGCGCCTGTTTAATTTCCTTGATGACGAGCGGTGCCAGTGTGCTGTAGGTAATATTAGGGTTGGAGATCGCTTTGGAAGCACATTCTAGCAATTCGCTCCAGTTTCGCAGGTCAAATTGCTCACCGGCTCGGACTAAGCTGCGACAGATATCTTGAAGCTTTTGCCGACTTTGCTGTCCATCGGGCTGTTTAAACAGCTGCAACATTTCCCGCAGATATGCCGGTACATCGCTTTGAAAAATTAGTTGCAGAGCACTTTCTTCCTGAAGTTCTCCAGACTTTTGCTTGCCTGCTTTTGTCTCTTTGGGTGCGACTGCCGGCACTTTTGCCGCGACTTTTGCTGCTGCTGGGGCGCTTTTGGCTGCACCCGGTACAATTAAACCAGAGTGACTTACCAGCCCTCCCAGGTGAGCCGTCAGCTCGATAAATACTGGCTCTACGCCAGACATAATTGCTTCAGCGACTTCTTCTGCCAGACCGTCGGGAGTGGCTGACAGCTGCTCTACAAGCTCTTTCAGGGCGTCAAATACCCGCAAAAACAGACTTTCCAGTTTTTGATCAACTTCAACGGGACACTCTTTCAGCAGCTTAAAACAATCTTCTAAGCGGTGAGAGGTTTCCTCAATGCTGCTAATTCCCAGCATCCCTGCCCCTCCCTTCACTGAGTGGGCTGCCCTGAAGACTTCATTCACCTGTTCGGAGTCTTCAATCGTGCTTTGCAGATTCAACAAACCTTGTTCAATGGTATTGAGGTGGTCTTTAGCCTCCTCAATAAAATACTGCATGATTCGCTGTTGTTGTTCTGGCAGCATAAAAGTGTCCCACTTCAGAAGGATGAAAGAGGAAGGGTTAAGGGTGACAGTTGCAGCTTCACACTTGACACTTCAATTCTAAAATCTAACGAATTTACATACAAATGTACCCAACTTATCAATATTTCATATCAAAGCCGCCCTTGTGCCGCCTCGCCTTTGAGCCGGCAAACCTTTGTTTTGGGTCAAAAATCGGAAAATAAGAGAATTTTCCCGAATTTTCGGGTGGGATTCTCTGAAAGCTCTCACAAGGGTAGGTTGTTTTGGTTGGCTTGCCGGCAGCGTCGCAGTGAATGCCTCAGACACGGATAGTTTCGCTGGCTCTTTCCTTCTTCTCGTTAGTAGCTTAACGATTAAATGGCTACCCCTGAAGCCTGTTTCCCATAGCCGGTGCTATATTCTCAGCGCTCTGTGGGATCAACACGGAAGCGCTCCACAGAAGTTAGAAGGTCACGGGCCACACCCACCAGATTTTGCAGTGCTCCGGACACCCGCTGGGCTTCTTGAGAAGTTTCCTGGGCTGTCAGCTCGACTGCTTGCATCACTTGGGCCACGGCTCGTGAAGTTTCTGTTTGCTCTACGGTATCGGCTGTAATCGAGCGCACTAGCACGTCGATGCGATTCGAGATTTGGATGATATCTTCCAGCGCCCGTTTGGCTTGTTCTGCCAGTCGGGTGCCTTCGATCACCTGCTGAGTGCCTTCTTCCATTGCAGTCATCACCGAGCCGGTTTCGCTCTGGATCTGCATCACGATTTGCTCGATTTCCTTGAGCGCTTTTGCGGAACGATCTGCCAACTGCCGCACTTCATCGGCAACGATGGCAAACCCTCTGCCGGCCTCACCGGCTCGCGCTGCTTCAATACTGGCGTTGAGTGCTAGCAAGTTTGTGCGGGAGGCAATCGTGGAAATCAGGGCCACAATCTTGGAAATTTCTTGAGACGATTCTGCCAGTCGCTTGACTTTTCGAGTTGTTTCTGCTACGGTTTCTCGAATTTCCAGAATCCCAGCCACCGTTTGTTCTACGGCTTCCCCACCTTTAAGCGCGGTGGTTGAAGCAGTTCGGGCCACTTCCTCAGCTTCTCGCGCACTTTCGGCCACCCGTTGAATGGCATCGGTCATGACTTGCACAGAGTTGAGGGTTGCTGCCAATTCTTCCGCTTGCCGCAAGGCGTCTGAAGACAAACTGCGAGCGAACGACTCACTATCAGCAGATCCTTTTGTTACTTGTCGCGCCGCCAGTTTCACCTGGAGCACAATTTCCCGCAGGTTTTGAATGGTCAGGTTAAACGAGTCGGCAACGGCTCCTAGCACGTCTGCAGTCACTTCTGCTTGTACGGTTAAGTCGCCCCGCGCTGCCCCTTCTACGTCGTCCAGCAGCCGAATCACTTGGCGCTGCAAGTCTTCTTTGGCTTGCTCTTGTTCTTCGGCTTTGCGCTGCGCCTCAGAGGTGGTGGTGAAGATGACGCGGGCCATGTGGTTAAATTTGGTCGCCATCTGGCCAAATTCATCTTCTGCGTAGACGGTGGCACGGGCGCTGAGATTGCCTTGAGAGACGGCATCAAATTGAGCTTGCAGATCGTCGGTGGCTCGTTTGATTTGGCGGGTGGTGAGCTGGCCGAATCCTAGTGCCGTCAAACCGCCGGCTAGTCCGGCTCCGGCTGCCATTGCGGCATTTTTCAGTTGGGGGATGGGATAGATGGCTGTGGTGTAGCTGACGGCGGCAGCGGCAATGGCTGCCACAGCGCCGGTAATTAAAGCCGTCCACATCTGTTTGGTGGCCAGCGGGGCATTTTCAAACGGGGCTAGCCAGCCTTGCTCTTGGGTGACGGTTGGCTCGGCCCCGCCGGCATCGGCATGGGCGAAGGTGGGGACGGGTTCGCTGGTGCCGGCAATGCTGAAAATTTCATCGTCGCGGATCAGCGAGCCATCGGTTAAATCGCTGCTGAAGCCTGAATTTCTGCTGCCTAGCCGGTTGGAACTGCCTGTTGATGATCCAAACCCATAACCACCTGAAGGGCTGGTAGCTCCGGTGGAATCTTCCGACAGGTCAAAGTCTGGGATCTCGCTGCCGATATCATCAAACTCATCAAATTCATCTAAGTAGTCAATGCCGCCGTGCTGATTTAGCCCCCCTGATGCCGATGCCGGCGGGCTGTTGAAATCTTGAACCCCGAATGCGGCATCTTGAGCAAACACATCATCGTCAAAGGCGTCAAACTCATAGCTGCCTTGGGAGTTATAGCCGTTCTTTTCGGATCGCTCGGATCGGGTAAAGTTCTGCTGGCTCCTGGGGTAACTATGATTACCTGCGTAGGTGCCGGTGTCTGGCTCATCCAAGCTTGAGTCGTCAAATCGGTAGTCGTCGGCTGCTGCCTCTAATGCTTCGCCCCTCATTAGTAGGGTGGCATCTTCTGCGTCTGGATCGTTGCCGGTGAACCGATTTCCTGAGATGTTTTTGTGCTGATTACTGAACGCTTCCGTAACGTCTTCGCCATACTCGTTCTCGTCCCCAAACCCGTTAGTTTGAGGAGCGGTGCTGTTTCCAAGCTGCCAATCGAGGGGGTCTAAGGCTTCTTCAAAGGCATCCAGTTGGGCGGACAGGCCGGCTGCGTCGAAGTCATCTGTGTCTGCGAAGGGGGTAGCAAATGCTTCTTCGTCGCTTTCTCCAAAAGGCGTGGCAAATGCTTCTTCGTCGCTTTCTCTAAAAGGCGCGGCAAACGCTTCTTCGTCGCTTGCTCCAAAAGGCGCGGCAAATGCTTCTTCGCTGCCCGTATCCCCAAACGGGGATGCGAACACTTCATGATTGCCGTCGCTTTCTCCGAAAGGGGTGCCAAATGCTTGTTCACTGCCAGTGTCTCCGAAGGGGGAAGCCAGCGCTTGAGCGTCGGCGTCTTCCCTAACTTCTAGATCCGGCATTTCATCTGTGCTTAAAAAATCAGGCAGATCGGCTCCCAAATCTTGGTCGTTCCAGCTTGATTCTTGGTAGTCGGCCAGCAAGCTAGGATCGATTACAAACGGATCGCCAATGCCTGAGTCTGAATCGTGGGACTGTGGCTGTTGCGGCGAATAAGCAGCCTCTGTTGAGTTGCCAAACGGATTAGCATTTTGGTGAGAAATTGCCGGTTCTTCAGCCAAATCGTTGAGACCATTGAGGTCTAAGTCGGCTAGGTCGAAATTATTATCTTGAGAGAGTTCTTCGATATCTTGCCATGCCTGAGCGTTAGACTCTTCTAATGCGCCAGAGTCATCGACTAAGTAGTGCTGCCCGTTGGCGTAGAGGTCTTCGTCTGGAGGATCTTCCATGCCGGCACCGCCGCCAGCGTTGCTAAATTGATGAGCATCAGCCAGACCATTTTGGGCTAACTCCACGAACTCTGGCTCGGACGTCAGACGCAGAACCCATTCATATTCTTGCTGAGCAATTTCATACTGATGGAGCACATAGCAGTAGATGTTGCCCCGTAGCAGACGCACACTGAAATCGTCAGGACGCTCCTGACTTAATCGTTCTAGAATTGCAGCGGCTTCATCATAATTGCCCTGCATATAGGCGGATTGTGCCCGTTCGTAATCCTGCGCGTAGTCCGTACTTGATGCCATTGGTCTCCCCCTGCCCAATTTTGGAGTTTTGATTTTAGATTTTATGTTTTGCTCAAATCTAAAATCTAAATTCTTTATGCTGCTCTAAAATCTAAAATTCTTTATGTTGCCCACCGGGCGGAGCGAAGAATTTTGACCTGATCTAGCAGTCGGAGAAACTGATCCCCCTCGGCGTTCAACACCCACTCACCATCCAGAAATGGCTCCATACTATCTGGTGCGTTTGTTCTCCGCTGCAACTGAGCCACATCTAGCCATTCCATTCCCACGATCCGGTCAACAGCTAACCCTAGTATAGTGTCTTGGTCTTCTACCGCAATCACCGGCAGTTCAGGTCGATCAGTATTTAAGGGTGTCGCATCTCCTAAAAACTGACCGAGATCGGCGACCCAGATCACTCTTCCCCGCACGTTCAAGGTTCCTAAAAGTAAGGAAGATACATTGGGAACGGGAGTTATTCGGTCTGGTGAAGGGGAAATGACTTCGCGGATGCCTTTAGCCGGCAAGGCAAATTCGGTGCCGGCAGGAACGAAAAACCGCAGGTGCAATTCACCTTCAGGACTGTCTAGTTCCTGAAATTCTGGCGCTTGATCTGGCCCGATGCCGGGTAAAAAATCCGGATTCCCCACCATTTGTCTCTTTACCTTTTGATTGCTGGCTGCATCCTGTTGTGATTTTAGGGGTTAGTGGCTAGGGGAAGACGTTTTTGTTTTCTAACCCTATTGCTAGCCTCTTAACAATTGCTTGACGGTTCCTACCAATTCTGTGGGTTGAAAGGGTTTGGCGATGTAGGCATCTGCTCCTTGTTTCATTCCCCAGTAGCGATCAAATTCTTCTCCTTTTGAAGAACACATGACCACCGGCACGTTTTGGGTTTTCGGATCGGCTTTGAGCCGACGGCAAACTTCGTAGCCATTCATCCGAGGCATGACTATATCCAGTACGACTAAATCTGGGCAATTATCTTGTATTCGCTCTAAGGCTTCTACGCCATCACTGGCTACATTAACGGTCAATCCACTCCCTTTCAGGAGGTTTGAGATCATCTCCCGTTGCGTAACGCTGTCTTCCACAACTAGAACTGTACTCATAACTTCCTACCTGGTTGCTGGCTCATAATATTAACGGGAAAGATCCCCTCTATGCCTTTGTTCTCCTTGTTTGAAGTCTGATTAGTGGAGGCAAAAGAGGTGTAAACCACGACTCATCGGTGCTAGAGACTTCTGAGTTGGGCAGTTTTGGACATCGCCACTGGAGAAATGGATACTATAATATTATATTTACACCTTAAAGAAGTATTCTGGGACGATATCCCAAGGGTTCCACTCGCTTTCCGGTTCACTTGCGTACGGTTTTTGGCCGCTTCTGGCACCCTAAGACAGGGCGAAGGGCTAGAGATGGCGAGAGATAATCGGGGCGATGCTCCTGAAGGCAATCGCGTCAAAAGATTCCCCTAAGACAATACAGGAAAGTTAGGGCAACTTTGATACGTTTGTCTGTGGCTAAGGATAGTTTACAGAATAAGCAGGCTTTTATGGCTGCCGGTTTTAACTTAACGGTGCTGAGGGAGTCGAAAAGGATTCGGGCGCATCAAGGTCGAGTTCTGCTTCGAGCACTTCTTGAAGTAATCTTTCCGGTTCGGGATGCTCTGGATAGCCGAGTCCAACATATTTTTCTACTAATGTCAATAGTTCGCTTTCCCCAAAGGGTTTGCTAAGGTAATCTGTTGCGCCGACCATTCGCGCTTTGACTCGGTCGATGAACCCGTCTAAGCCGGTGAGCATGACTATAGGGGTTTGGCGGAAGGCGGTGGAGCGGCGGAGCATGGCAGAAATTTCGTAGCCATCAAGTTCTGGCATCGTAATATCACACAAAATCAAGTCAGGTTTGAGCTGAAAGACTAGACTCAGTGCTTTGAGGGGATTGCTGATGCCGGTGGCTTCGTAACCGCGCTGGCTGAGGATGTATTCAACTGATTTGCGGACGGCAACTTCGTCATCAATACAAACAATGCGGGGCACTTTTGCCGGCTGGCTGGCTTGCCAGTCCCACTTATAGGCACCACTCACTTCTGAGGCGGGATAAGATAGCTGCACTAATCCTTGTTGTACATAAGGATAGATGGCACGCGCCACGGTTAAAACATCTCGATTTAAGTAGCGAGCGAGTTGACGAATCGTAGTTTGCCCATCTGCCCACCGATTAAGGGTGTTGAAGGTAATTTCTGGTAGCGCTTGAGAAAGCTTTTTGGCATCTGAAATGATCGGGCATTGATTGGGTGATTGAATATGGGGGTGAAACTGCTTCCACTCTTGCACCCGCTTCATAATTTTTGTCACCAAAGATCCAATCTCTAAAGTTGTCAGTTGTGGTGCCAAAGCAGGACCCATCTCAAAGATAAAGGAACCGTGATGAAGGCTCAGCAGATCAAACAAGGTTTCATGTACCATGCTTTGAATGATGCTACGCCCTTGGGCAGGACTCAGGACGCGGTTTTCTAAGAGTGCCCAGAGGTAGCCATATTCCGGTGCGTTGGTGGAGGCAATGGAGGGAACTTTGAGATTATCCAGAGCGGTGTCTACCTTGTAGCGTCGCAGATAGTCGCGGAGACGGGATAAATTGCTGTAGCTATCCGCGCCGGCATAAATAATTTGACCATTAAAGAAAAAGACAAACCAGGATTGCTCCCTAAAATCACGGGTTTTGTGGGGATCGCGTTGGGCAATGGCGATGCCGCCCGGTGAACTATTGTAAGCTTCTACAAACAATTCGCCGGTTCGCTGCCCCAACTCAATGAGTTGTAAGATGCTGCGGATATCGATTTCAGTCAAATTTCCCTGCATGCCCTTAAAAGGCTCTCCTTTAAACCGTTTAAATACGTTGGAATTTGTCAATAATCGGTCGAGCCGGCTGTCTTTTAGATTCCCACATTAATGCCTATCCGGGAAATCTTGCCAGCAAGCGGACGGCGAAATCAGCAACGAACTGGGCTTATACTAGATTTCCAAGCTTTGAGCCTAGCAATGGTGGCTGTTTGCTAAAACATTGCCGGCTCGAAAGAGCACCTCTGGCACCCCGCTAACCGTAACGGCTAGGCTGGTACAATAAACTATGTCGGCCAGAGAGGAGTAACGACCGACAAGCTGAAACGCGCTTGGGGTCGCAGTTAGTCAGGTTCAGCGAGACTCGCACGCCTGCCTCAGTCGAGGCTAAAGAGTTTGAGGACTAAAAGTTTCAACTTTTAGTCTAATTTAAGACAGACCACGGCTGCTCATCATTTGCTTTGTCTCGCCCTTTTGTGTGAACTAAGTGTAAATATTCCTTACATTTCCCTGAGTTAAAATTTTGATCGGCATTAGTCATGTTTCTCGTGTCCTAGACTGGATTCCAAAGGCAAGTCTGCTATGTTAATTCCCCTTCCTTCTGGATAGCTGCATTACAGCGGTCGAGTTGAACAGTCGGTTGAGACGGCGCTCAGCTCAGGATTGGCACCTAGGGATGCTAGCTTGTGAGATGGCGTTGTCCTCGTCAACTGAGTTTAATGAGATGAACTAAATCGTCAGGGGAAAATTTAGTCAACAGTTGGTCATACATTTATATTCAAGAGGACAATCGGCGTGCTGTATCTAGCAGAAGTACAAATACAGAAGGCGTTAATGGGCAGTAAGGCACAACTCAAACTGCTGGCTTGTCAGCGGGGTGAGCAAAGTTGGAATGCGGTGCCGGGTGAGGACGTTATTCCATTTGACGATGTGAGTAAATTTAACGCTGGCGCGTTGGTGCTGGTGGAACTTAATGCCAACAAACAGATGCAGCGCCCGCCTCAAGAAGCGTCTCGTCAGTTAGTCAGCATTTTGCAAAACTTCTCCCGCTTGCAAGACAAATTCAAGACACAGGAAGAAGAAATTGAGCAGTGGAAGCAGTCTTTGACTTACCAAAGTCAGGAACTCAACCGCCGAGAAATGGAATTACAAGCCCGTGAAGAAGAAATCGGGCAAATGCAGGGAGAGTTTGAGCGCTTAGAGGCACAGCGACAGGAAATCAGTGGGGCGAGGGAGGAAGCGAGCCGGCTGCAAGAGGAACTTGAGCGGAACCGGCAGGAACTAGAGGGTTCTTGGCAGCATTTGCGCGGGGAAATGCAGCGTGTACAGGAACAGGCGGCTTCTGGAAAGGCGATTGATGATGAGCAAGCTCGCACGCTTCAGGAGTTGCTAGATCGCCTATCTGGGACAATTGCACCCACTGACTCGGTGCGGCAACAGCTGAATTTGGCTTTTGAGGGGGTGACAGCCCAGCAGTCTGTTTTAGATTACCACCGGCACCAGCTAGAGCAGCAACGGGGATCTGCTGAGCATCTGCAAGGTGAGGTGGATCGGGTGGCTCAAGATTGGCAAACCCGAACTCAAGACTGGCAGCAAGCCCATACCTCTCTGGATATGGTTCGTGCTGAATTGAAGGTGCAGCAAAATACCTTGAAATTGAAGCAGGAGTATGCGGAAGCGCTGGCGCTGAAACTGCAAATTCAAGATGAGTTACACCAGCAAGTTTACCAGCTAGCAGATACTTCAGATAAGGTCAGTATTAGTAGCGAAAAGGTGGATGTTGAGGCGCTAGAGAGAATGCCGGTGGAGGAACTTCAGGGGCTTTTCCAGCAGCTTCAGCAGGATTTAGAAAAGGTGTTTCGCTTTGTTAATGATCAGGAAGAAGAGCTGGGAATGCAGCGTCAGGCGCTTGAAGAGGTGCAAGCGAAGCTGAATAGCGCAAGCGAGTATGAGCGGATGAGTTTGCAGGAAGAATTGGCAGACGAGCAGGATCGCTACCAAATGCTGAATGAAACGCTGGTAGGGCAGCGCCGCAATCTCCGGGAAAGAGAGGAGATTTTAGCGCAGCACCAAGCTGTGCTGTGGCGGCGTCTTGGTAAGTCAGCCAATCAAGGATCAGATAATAAGCTGGAGCTAGGGCCGGTTTTAGCTAGCGTGGAGATCCAGCGGCAACAGATGGGTGAGGAGCTGCAAAAGCTGGAAAGGGAAATTGAGCAGATGCGATTGAGCATTCAGCAGGCGGAGGGGATGATTCATCAGCAAGCCGGTGAGCAGGAGGCGAAGCATAATGAGCTGAAGCAGCTGGAGCAGCATTTGCAAGAGCAGCGGGCAGCCTTGGCTGAACTTTGGGGTAAGGTGAATGTTTATCAAGAGATGTTGCAGCCGCTTCAAGACCGGCTCAATGAGTTGCGCCAGAATTTAGAGGAAGCTGCCGGTGTTCTCAATCAGGTTCAGGAAACTGGAGATCACCAATTGCAAGCGATCGCGCAAATGAGACAGGTGTTTATGAGTCTGATGAGTGATTCTTCTCCTCAGTTTGCGGTGTCTTGATTGGGTATGGAAAATTTAATCTCTAAAATCGCGTTAGCCCGATTCTGTTGCCGGCAATTTTTTAAAGTTGCGCCGGCACTTTTGTTTTGCCCTGAATGACGTGAGTTTAACTCACAGAAATTTGTCTAAAATTATTAGAAATGTTGTTTGCTCAATCTGTGTAATTTGGGTTTTGGGGAATTTGTTATTAGGAGCCGGTTAAATCGTTTTTTCAAATATACAAATCAAGTCGCCGACAACTTCTGCAAATGCACCACCGGGAAACGGATCAGTGCGAGTTCGGTTAGGGGCAGAAATTAACGCGGTTAGCTTTTCTATATGCTCGAAGCTAGGCGCACCGGCAAGGACTTGTTCCAGCAACCGGCGCATGACTCGACGCTGAATCGCTAAGGGGTAGGAGCGCAAAATGTGGCGATTTACTGCAATTTTTATATTGACTTCTTGATGAGTTTGTGAAATAGATTCTTGTAATACTTTTCTGGCAACTTCTTCTAAATACTCGACATCA
The DNA here is from genome assembly GCF_014695715.1 of Microcoleus sp. FACHB-68. Taxonomy (NCBI): domain Bacteria; kingdom Bacillati; phylum Cyanobacteriota; class Cyanophyceae; order Oscillatoriales; family Microcoleaceae; genus Microcoleus; species Microcoleus sp. FACHB-68. The sequence goes on along the minus strand of NZ_JACJOT010000007.1, from coordinate 119,421 downwards.
GATCGCAACAGTTCAGCAGTTTGGGCGAGGGCTTGTTCGACTTGCGGGTTAAAGTGGGTTTGCAGGTAAGGCAGCAATTCATTGCGGATGCGGTTGCGGGCGTAGTGCCGGTCTTGGTTGGTGGAATCTTCCCAAATTTCTAAGCCGGCCTCTTGACAAAATTTACCTGTTTGTATGCGGGTGACTTCTAACAGGGGGCGCACCAATTGTACACCGGCATCTAAAGGGCGTTTCCAGGTTAAAGCTTGCAGTCCATCAGCACCGGCACCGCGAATTAAGTTGTAAAGAAGGGTTTCAGCGCGATCACTGGCGGTGTGGCCGGTGAGGATATATTGATATTGATTTTGTGTTGCAATGATAGATAAAACTTGGTATCGCCATTGCCGCGCTGCTGCTTCACTTTTAGGAATCTCTTCTGCGACTTGCCGGTGAAATGGCAGTTGCCACGTTGCGGCGAGTTGTTGGACATGATCTGCATTGGCTTCGGAGTCAGGACGCCAGCGGTGATCGCAGTGGGCGATTCCTAATTGCCACCCCCACTTGGGTTGTAAGTCTAGGAGTAATTGGGCTAAACAGAGGGAATCTTGTCCGCCGGAGACGGCTATGAGGAGTCGTTGATTGGGTGGCAATAGCTGCCGGTGTCTGAGTAGTCGGTGGATTTGGGCGTGGAGGGGTGTCCAGTTTGGCATTCAGGTGATTGGGGATTTTTTTTAACCGCAGATGCACGCAGATAAACGCAGATGGAGTTGATGGTTAGTTGTCAGTGTCTGGGTAGGGGTGAGGATTGGGAATTTTTTTTAACCGCAGATGCACGCAGATAAACGCAGATGGGTTATCTGTTGGTGTTTGAGAGTTATTGGGATTTTTTTAACCACAGATGCACACAGATTAATAGAAAGGACGCAGTTGTGCCGCGTCCTTGAATCGATTTCTTGTTAAGTTAACTCACTTGATTTAGTGACGGCAATGTTAGAAAAACCAGCCGTATGAGTGTAAGCCTTTGCCTAACAAATTGACGCCGAGATAGCAAACCCAAACAACGACAAAGCCGGTGGCGGCTAAAAGTGCCGGCTTGCGTCCTTGCCAGCCTTTGGTGATTCGGGCGTGGAGATAAGCGGCAAATACGAGCCAGGTAATTAATGCCCAGGTTTCTTTAGGGTCCCAACTCCAGTAAGAACCCCAAGCTTCATTTGCCCAGACAGCGCCGGCAATAATTCCAATCGTTAGCAGCGGAAATCCTAACCCGATAATCCGATAGCTGATGTTATCGAGAATTTCTGCAAGGCTGAGGCGTTGGGGCGAAAGCGGTTCAGAATTGGGAAGATTGGATGTTGAATTTTGAACCGGCAAGGTTTGCACCATCTCCAAAACCGCTGTTTTACCGTTGCCATTGCTATCAGCAAAACCGGCAACCGACATTGGTTCAACCGGCTGAGGCGCAATTTCCTCGCCGGCTTTTCGCAAGCGATATTGATTATTGCGGAAGCCGCCGGTGCCAACGGAACTGCCTCGCAGCTCAATATTTTGTCCGCCGGTGACAACTAAGAAAGAGATCGCCAACAGTGAACCTACCATCAGCGCGGAATAACTGAGCATCATGACGCTAACGTGCATCATCAGCCAGTTTGATTTGAGTGCCGGCACTAGCGGTTCTGCCGACTGCATTCCTGAGGGCAAGGTGATAGCAGCAAACGCGGTGATCGCCATCGCCACCGGCGCTGTTACCACACCCACCAGCCGGCTGCGGCTCATATTTTCAGCAATCAGATGGATGGTGGTCATTCCCCATGCCAAGAAAAATAGGGACTCATACAGATTGCTTAAGGGGAAGTAGCCCGCTTCTATCCAGCGTGCTCCCAGCAAAGCGGCAATGCAGAGGTTTGCGCTTGCCATGCCAGCAGTTCCCAGCGCCGGCAGATAGGGAATTCCCGGAAACGCTGCCCCTCCCCAATAAATCAGCATCGTAGCGAATAAAACGGCAAACGAGATATTATCCAACCCGTTTTGCAGTGCGACTAAATCCATGCAGTGTTCTCCCCAGCAATATTATTCAGAACTCCCCTACGCGGTGGCAAGGCTGTTTCATTCTTTTAAAGCGATAGTCCGATAGTCCGGCAGGCAGCAGGGGTTTAAACCCCTGCCTCATAGCGAAAGTCGTCTAAAGACGACTATTAATTAGTATTTCAGTCGGTTAAAACCGACTTTCGCTATTAGCGGGGGACTTTAGTCCCTCGCGGGTTTCTGGAGAATGAAACAGTCCTGCTACGCGACCAAGCGTGAGTGAGCGATCCCGTTCTATCCTATCGAGTCTTGAGGCTCCAATGTTAAGCCGAGCAAAGGTTGCCGGTGGTTGTTGTAGAAAAATTTGGCCGGGAAATGTTTCGTTTATCCCTAAAAAGCTTCAATATCCCCGCTTTCATAGCATTCTCTGTCAATAATTTACTAACGCTGGGTTAACCATGCGACCGAGAAATAAAACGCTGCCAGACTCTGCATCTCGAATCAGGAAGATAAATGGGTGATCGGCTTTAAAAGCATTTCCGCTGCCCCTTGTCGCCGCTGTAATGGCTGTCGCCGCATCTGCTTCAGCGCCGGCCTCATTTACGTCTGCAAACGTCTTGTGGATGACATTTGAGATAAACAGGTCTTTCTGTCCGTTCATGCCGGAGAAGTCGGAATTAGGGGAGAAGGCAAGCGGCATCCCCATTTTTGAAAGGATATCTTTTAGCTCAAACGCTGAACGCAGCTGGAACTTGGGCAGCGACACGGAAACTGGAACCTCACTCGATAGAGATGATAGCCATTTTGTCAAGTTTTCTGGAGTTAATCTTCGCTCCAACTCAAGCAGCCCATTGACTTGTTGCGGTAAAAGAATTACCACAGATAGCCGGTCATCCACAAAGGGAAGTTCCAGCACTTGCAAGCCGTCAATTTCTGCATAGCCAAACATTTGGCCGGCTTGGTGCATCATCGGCACCGGCACCAGTTGCCCGTCCAAGGTGGTAAACGGCTCGTTTTTGGTTTTACTAGGGTCAAATGGGCTAAGCCATGCGGCTTTAAAGTAGATAGCGTTGGTGAGTACCAGGCGCGTATCTGAGGAGAGGACGCCAGAAGGAATGAGATTCTTAATCTTTTCGTGGGTTTTTTGCGCGATCCATCGATTGATCTGAGTTCGGGCTTCCTCTGGCGCACTTGTGAAGTCTACTTTTTCTAAGGTTGCGTTATAGAAATTTCGGGTAATTTCCAGAAATGCTTCTAAGAAGTTATACCCTTTTTGGCCCCAAAGCCGGTTCGCGATGTCTAGCTGATAATTCTGCTGGCTGTCAGTCTCTATATTGGCCTTGAGTGCCGCAAAAACTGGGTGCAGACGTTCGGGTGGGAGGCTAAAGTGCAGCGCTTGGGCCATTTGGGCTGCTGTCTGGCCCCTCGCGCCGGCATAAGTCATGGCTAGCCCGGTTGAGAGGCTGTAAGGTGAGAAAAATAAGTTTCCTTCTTGCCCCCCATTCTGCCTATAAACCTCCTGACGCAGATGCTTGTAGAGGTCAAGCGCAAAGCCGGTGTTGCTGTTCACCACACTGCCGGCTTCTGGGGGAAGTGCAGCGAGGAAGCCGGTGTTAACAGCGTCTTCGCACCGGCTGGGTTGAATATCAACTGAGAAAGCCAAAGCGGAAGTTAAAGATAAAAGGTAAAAAGGTAAAAGTAAAAATTTGATTTTACCTGTTGACTTTTGTTGTTGTTTTTTAGCTAAATCGAGCGTGAAGCCTGCTCTCAGCCATTTCGTTTCATTCTTCCACTTTCCATGCGCCGCCGCCTTATTTCTAGCGCCCAAAAGCTGCTTCATTTCTAATATTTTCAACCTACCACCTAAAACCCAAGTCACTAAATTTGTCTTCTATTAATTGCGCTAAAACGACCACAATTAATTACTCTCCCCCTCTCCTCCCATGCCCATACCTTTAGGTTGGCGAAGCCATGCCCCATGCCCTATGCCCAATGCCCCATGCCCAATGCCCCATGCCCCATGCCCCTACCTTTAGGTTGGCGAAGCCTTGCCCCATGCCCCATGCCCAATGCCCCATGCCCAATGCCCCATGCCCCATGCCCCATGCCTCTATTCCCTAGCCCCTTCCTCACCCCAAACTCGCAGTTGCAGATAGACTAGCACCAGCGTTACTGCTAGCAACACGGTTGCAGCAGCAGCGGCATACCCAAAATCAAATAGGGTAAAGGCTTCTTCGTAAATGTAGTAAACCAACAGGTTAGTGGAGTTCAACGGGCCGCCGCCGGTGATCACGTAAACTTGCTCAAAGCTTCGTAGGGTGAAAATGGCTGTGGTGACGGTGGCAAATACGAGAGTAGGCCGCAATCCCGGCAGGGTAATATACCAAAACTGTTGCCAAGGGCCGGCACCGTCAAGTTCAGCGGCTTCATAACGTTGGAGGGGAATCGCTTGCAACCCTGCTAAAAACACCACCAAGTTGAAACCTAACTGCTTCCAAATACTTAATAAAATTAACACCGGCATTGCCCATATTGTACTGCTTAACCAAGGCACTGGAGCGATGCTAAGAGAATTCAAGAAAGCGTTAACCGGCCCTTCACTTTGAAATAGCCACCGCCACCCTAAGCCAACTGCAACGAGAGAGGTGATAGAGGGGATGAAATAAGCGGCGCGAAGGAAGCCCCGCAAGGCAAATGAACGGTTTAGCAATACGGCGAGTGCAAGGGGAATGACGAGGCTGGGGATAACGGTGGCGACGGTGAAATAGAGGGTGTTAAACAGAACTTGCCAAAAGTCGGGACTCAGGAGCAAACGCCAGTAGTTGCGTAACCCAGCTAAGCGGATGCCGGCTTGGGTGAAACTGCCGGTGGTGAAGCTGAGGTAAAACAGGTAAGCGATGGGCCAAATGACGAAAACGCCTAGGAGGATGAGGGCGGGGGCTAAGAATATCCAGGCTGCTGTCGCCTCATTATCAAGTAAGTGCTGGTGGGGGGTTTGGGAAGATTTCGGGGCCATCTGGGTTGCCGGTGAAAGGTCGCTGTAGGGTATTTTACTGCCGGTGCCGGTGGCGGATGTGATGTTTGCGCCCCAAAGGTGGCATACCTTGAAAAATGGCACAGCTTGGCAACCTCGGCTTTCAATATTTTTTTCTTTGACCCCTTGACTCTCCAGTTCACTGGAAAGTTCACAATGAATCTAGTGAAACACAGCAGTGAATTTTTGGAGTTGAGCGAATGACACTACAACTAAAAGTCCCCAACATGGCTTGTTCTGCTTGTGTGAAAACCATTACCAAAGCAGTCACAGCAATTGACCCGACTGCCAAAGTCGATGCAGACACCAAAACGAAGCAAGTCAACATTGAAACGCAACAGTCTGAGGCAGAAGTTAAGAAAGTAATGACTGCTGCCGGCTATCCAGTTGCTTAAAAAATTCAAGGGGAACAGACGGGAACATCTCATGTTTGTAAGGGCATAGCATTCGTGTATGAAATCTCTTTCCGAATACTATGTCCTTACAAAGGAATTGGCAAAAATGCGATGAACCCACTTCTACTCACTAACAACTGAGAAAATTATGGATACTATCACCCTCAAATTACGTGGCATGAGCTGTGCCTCTTGTGCTTCTGCGATTGAAGAGGCAATTAAATCTGTTCCTGGCGTGGTTGAATGTCAGGTTAATTTTGCTATGGAACAGACAACGATTGAATATGATTCAAACCAAACTAACTTAACGCAAATTCAGCAGGCTGTTGATGATGCGGGATACAGTGCGCTGCCGGTTCAAGAGCAGGAATTGGTAACGGGAGAAGATGATGCTGAAAAAGCTGCTCGTTTGGCAGAATCACAAGACTTGCAGCGCAAAATTCTAGTAGGAGGAATTATCAGTGTTGTGCTTGTTTTGGGTTCGCTGCCGGCAATGTTGGGTTTAAATTTGCCCTTAATCCCAGCGTGGCTACATAATCCTTGGTTACAGCTATTGTTAACCTTGCCGGTGCAATTTTGGGGCGGAAAATCGTTTTATGTCAATGCTTGGAAAGCCTTAAAACGTCATACTGCAACGATGGATACTTTGGTTGCATTGGGAACGAGTGCGGCATTCTTTTATTCAGTGTTTGCCACAATTTTCCCAAGATTCTTTACATCTCAGGGATTAATGCCTGATGTTTACTATGAACCGGCAGCCGTGATTATTACCTTAATTCTGCTAGGCCGGCATCTAGAAAATCGCGCTAGGGGTCAAACTTCTGATGCGATTCGTCAATTGATTGGTTTGCAAGCAAAAACAGCTCGTTTAATTCGAGATAATCAAGAATTTGATGTTCCCATTGAAGAAGTCAAAATTGGGGATGTTGTTCTGGTACGTCCAGGTGAAAAAATTCCGGTAGATGGGGAAATTATTGAAGGCTATTCCACAATTGATGAAGCGATGGTGACGGGAGAAAGTGTGCCAGTTAAAAAGCAGCCTGCAGATGAGGTGATTGGATCTACGATTAACAAAACCGGCAGCTTTAAGTTTCGCGCTACACGAGTTGGAAAAGATACCGTTTTGGCTCAAGTTGTTAAATTGGTGCAACAAGCACAAGGTTCTAAAGCGCCAATTCAACGATTAGCAGATCAAGTGACGCGATGGTTTGTGCCGGCAGTCATTGCCATCGCCATCGCAACGTTTATTATCTGGTTTAATGTGATGGGTAATTTAACGTTAGCCACCATCGCTACGGTGGGTGTGTTAATTATTGCTTGTCCCTGTGCTTTAGGTTTGGCAACACCTACTTCTGTGATGGTGGGAACCGGCAAGGGTGCGGAAAATGGCATTTTAATTAAAGATGCCGCAAGTTTAGAATTAGCTCACACAATCCAAACCATTGTATTAGATAAAACCGGAACGCTTACCCAAGGTAAACCAACAGTTACGGATTTTGTCACTGTTAGTGGAACTGCCAATCAAAATGAGTTAAAACTCTTGCGCTTGGCTGCCTCTGTAGAGCGAAACTCAGAACATCCAATTGCTGAAGCAGTGGTTCGTTATGCCAAATCTCAGGAAGTTACGTTAACCAATGTAGAGGATTTTGAAGCAATTGCCGGCAGTGGGGTTCAGGGAATCGTATCAGGCCGGCTTGTGCAAATTGGCACTCAGCGATGGATGGAAGAGTTAGGAATTAATACGAAATCTCTTGAACAACATCAAGTAATTTGGGAAGCCAGCGGAACCACAGTTATTTGGATTGCGATAGATGAAGAAATTGAGGGAATAATGGCAATTGCCGACGCACTTAAACCTTCATCACCTGGCGTTGTAAGAGCTTTGCAAAAGTTAGGTTTGGAAGTTGTCATGCTAACTGGAGATAACTGGCAGACAGCAGAAGCGATTGCCGGTGAAGTGGGGATAAAGCGCGTTTTTGCACAGGTTAGACCTGATCAAAAAGCGGCTAAAATCCAGGCAATTCAAAGAGAAGGAAAAGTTGTGGCAATGGTGGGAGATGGAATTAATGATGCGCCGGCTTTAGCTCAAGCTGATGTAGGAATTGCGATTGGAACGGGGACAGATGTGGCAATTGCTGCCAGTGATATTACGCTAATCTCTGGAGATTTGCAAGGGATTGTAACTGCAATTCAACTTAGCCATGCCACAATTCAAAATATTCGCCAAAATCTGTTTTTCGCCTTTATCTATAATGTGGCCGGTATCCCCATTGCGGCTGGAGTCTTATTCCCCGTATTTGGCTGGTTACTCAATCCGATTATTGCAGGAGCGGCAATGGCTTTTAGTTCGGTATCTGTGGTTACAAATGCCTTGCGTTTACGCAACTTTAAACCGAAATTCACTTTGTAATAGATAGGAGTTGAGGGAATGTTGAATCAAAAACTGATTTGGGGAAGTGTTGCCGGTATCGGATTTTTGCTCTCGGGAGTATCCGGAGTTAACGCTGCTGAAACGCACCCGAAGCAGACGGCTCGATTTCAAGCCATTGAGCAACCTTTAGCAGCGAAAGCCGGTGTAACCTTGGGAGGTTTGGGATTAATTGGTTTGGAGTTATGGTGGTTTGTTTTCAGTAAAAGTAAAAGCCGGCAAGCTGATTCTAATCAAGGAGTTCAGGAAGTAACAATTACAGTAGATGGTGGCTATGAACCGGCTCGTGTGATTGTTAGTGCCGGCAAACTTGTTCGGCTTAATTTTATGCGCCGTGATCCGAGTAGCTGTTTGGAAAAAGTCGTGTTACCTGATTTCCAGATTTCTGAAGATTTAGCACTTAATCGCGTGACTTCTGTAGAATTTACACCGAAACAACCCGGAAATTACGCTTTTACTTGTGGCATGAATATGTTTCGCGGGGTCATAGAAGTGCAAAATGAAGGAGTTTAAGATAGGGATCGAGGCAATTGCTATCAGGATTTATTGCAAAATTAAACCTTAACTTCAAGTTGTTCTTGAGCTTTTGCCTCCTATTCATCCTTTAGATAGAGGTCTGGGAAATACAGAACTTCCTCTAGAAAGACGACTTGTGATCACCAGCTTCTTAGAATAATCCCAAGACCCAATAATAATCGGAGCGTTGTTTATGTCTGAGCAGCCCAATCAAATGTCTCCAGAAGAAGAACAGGAATCGAATGCACAAACATCGGCTGCTTCTGATGACGACCAAACCCCCATTGAAGCAAGCCAGCGCAAGACAGGTTCAGGTGGCCAAACTGATGCTAAGCCTACTGCGGTGCAAGAATCAGGAAGTAGTGACCCTTTGGTAGAAGGTGGCGGAAATCAAGGAACTGAAAAGCGCTAAGCTTCTGTTTGCAAAAATTGTGTTGAATGTATTTTAAAGACTGCCAAATTTAAATTTTTAATAATATAAACCCCTGCTTGATAAGTTTGGGGTTTTTACACATATATCAATTTCAATTAATAATTTTTGATTACTTAATCATCGCGACTGGATAATTCGGATTGGCTGGATTTGGGATTAATCGCTGATTTTTACAATCAACTAAAAAATCTAATTGCTCTAAAACAACCTGCCCAATTAGCACCTCGTCACCCGTTACCAATGCCTCTCCTACAGTTTGACGCCCCTGACAATCAATGATGACAGGTTCTGTGGCTCCCACAGATTCCTCGCGTCCATCAGCATACTGTACCATGCGCTGTCCCCGAATTCGCAAGCCAAGTCGCCCCACGATCCGTGCTGGAATTACGAGGGATAATGCGCCTGTATCAACGAGTGCCGGTGTGTCGCACTCACGTAGCAGATCGGGCGCAAGCAAACCCCGACTCACTAATGCTTCATCGATTGCATTTGTTAGCTTCACCTGAATCCGAACTGCGCCCATTATCTCAACTTCCTTATCTGAGATTGCCTTATTTTTCTTTATTTTCTCACGCTTTTATTGAGCGCTCCCTGGTAATATCTAATTTGCATGAAATTTCAGCCACGTTCCCCATGACTACCGATCAGGCACAATCAACTCCTAGCTTTATTTCTCCTGCCATTCATCCTAATCTCATGGCAGAATATCCTCCAGCCGGCTCTCCGTTAAAGTTGGGAGTGATGGCGTCTGGAAGTGGCACAAATTTTGAAGTCGTTGCTCAAGCAATTGCCGATGGCAAGCTTAACGCTAAAATTCAAGTTTTGATTTACAATAATCCCGGCGCTAAAGTGATTGCCAGAGCAGAAAAATTTGGCATCCCGGCAATTCTCCTCAATCATCGTGAGTACAAGCAACGAGAAGATTTAGACAGCAAAATTGTTGAGACGTTGCAGCAATATGATGTGGACTGGGTAATTATGGCCGGCTGGATGCGCGTCGTCACTCAAGTTTTAGTGGATGCTTTTCCCGACCGCATGATTAATATTCACCCCAGTTTATTACCCAGTTTTCCAGGGCTTCGAGGCGTTGAGCAAGCATTGGAAGCGGGGGTAAAAGTTGCAGGATGTACGGTTCACTTTGTACGGTTAGAAGTAGACAGTGGGCCAATTATTATGCAAGCTGCGGTGCCGGTTTTATCGAATGATACATCCGAAAGCCTGCACGCTCGGATTCAAGTTCAAGAACACAAAATTCTGCCTCAAGCAATCGCACTCGCTGCCGCGCAACGTGCCGGTTTAATGTTGAATTGTTGAAACTTATACCCTTAAGCACTTGAGAAGTTAGGCGAACGCGCATCTAATTGGCTATTTTATGGGAAGGATCGAAATCTCAAATTTCTCTTCCTCTCAATCTCAATACAAAAATTAAATGCGTCGCAGTTTATGAACCGGCACTGCCCCCACTCAACCGGCCTAATTTCCAAAGGCAACCGGACGCTAAATTCGTAAAGACATGAGCCACAATCGGCACTAACAAATTGCCGGTGGCTAAAGCACTATATCCGAGTATCAGCCCCACAACAGTTGCCCAAACAACATAAGGCCAATGTTGAGGGCCACTGAAATGTAAAAGGCCAAAAAATACACTGGAGACAAGTAAGGCAACGGTATTTAATCCCAAATCCGATAACATCACGCCGCGAAATAAAAGTTCTTCACTCAAACCTGGCAACAGTCCCAGCCAAATTAAATCTGGCCACTGCAAAGGTTTGAGGATTAAAGCTAGGTAATAATTCGCACTGTGCCGATATGCCGGCCACAGGCGATAAATGATGGAACTGGCAACCGAGATCCCCATACCAACCGCCAATCCCCAAGGTAACGCCATGCCGGCCCAACTGAGGGGAAGCAGGGAAATGTCTCTAAAGTGTTGCCAAAGCTTAGCCAGCACGAGCAATAGAACGGCTGTCACCCCCATGTAACCTAAAATTTCGATACGTGTTAGGGGTTCGATCTCTGGCTGCTTGGGAAGTGGTTCAGTCACAAGTTACAGATAAAAGGTGAAGAGTATAGTTAGGGCGAAGCGAGAAAGGGAAATTTTTTCTTTGACCTTTGCTTTCACACTTTCCCACTAACCCCTGTCTCTGCATTCTAGGCAATTTAACGGTGAGATTGTTGGGCTGAGTGCTGCCGCACTCACACCGGCACGATCGGCGACTATGACACCCAGCGCTTCTAAATAAGAATTAACCCGCACTGCTTTAATTCCCAACTGTTCGGGAGAAACTTGCATCGTGGTTGTATTTTCACTAACTGCAATGATTTGTGTTTTGGGAAGCCGGCTTAAACTCATCACCGCACTGCCACCGGCAGCCGTTGCCGGGATCACCACAGCGTCAACTTCATCAGCCCAGACATCTGTTGCTTGACAATGACCTGACCTTGTAATAACAAACTGAGGCGCACGACTCAGCCCAACCAAAACGCAGGGAAGGAATGTATAACCCAACTCCTCCGCAGCAGATCGGGGGGATAGGTGCGGATCGAGGGGAAGCGGTGAGAGTGCCGGCGCGTGGGCGCAGGGAATTTGAAAGGTTCGCACGACAAGATGACTGATCACCGCTTCCGCGCCGGCAAGGGGATCAACTCCCTCACCATGACGGTATTGTTGCAACGCTTCACTTCCCGGATCATCGGGGAACCTCGCCACCACAGCAATTGCATCAGCTCTGGCTTGGGAAATTAGCACATCAGCCGCCCGCAACAAACTGCCTGGATTGCCTATCGTGCCCCAACTCGCGCCGGCTGCCGAGGTTCGCAATTCCACTTCTAAGGGGGCATCTGTCACCACATAATCGGTTAAATTCAGCCCCAAAGTCGCTCTGGTGGCGTCTGCTGCTTGCAAATGTCGCAACCGCAACTCAGGTTCAATGCCTTGATCGAGAATTAAACCCACCCGGTTTTGATGGACGGATCTCAACCCCCAGCATCCTGCGGCAAATTTGTCAAGTCCATAACCTTCTACATAAAAAGCGTTCTCACAAGGCCAGTACAATTGAGCGCCATTAAGCACGTTGGGGTGAGTGATCAAGCGATCACAAACTTGCGACATTGCTCTGGCTACCGGCAACGAATCGCCGGCATAACCCCCAATCGCCGCCCCAATGCCGGTGGGCACAATCAATACAACCGTGTAAGGACGCTTGTTCAACTTGATATTTTAGGGATTAGCTTCAGCAGCCACAGTCACCACGGCTTCTACTTGGGCTTTTTGTGAATCTGCATCGATGCCGGTGACAGCCCAGCGCAGCGGTTCACCTCGTTTTTGCAGTTCCGCTTCAATCGCTTGTTGCATTTGCACCGGCGACTCTTGCAAGTCAATTTCGGCAGTGATAAAGTGCGTCGTCATCGTTGTATTCCTCAAACTAATTTAATCAGGTGTGATGGGAAGTTTTTAAGGTTTACCAAATTGCCGTTGGTAAACCTCGTCTTCTTTCTCCGTAACAATTTTGAGATCGGATCGCGGATAAGCGACACACAGCAGCGCATAGCCTTCTGCTTGAAGTTCAGTTCCCACGCCCATGCCATCACTTTGTTCCACCTTCCCCCCGTTTAAAATCTGGGCAGCACAGGTGGTACAGACGCCGGCATTGCAGGAACTCGGTAAATCTATGCCCGCTGCATAAGCAGCCTGAAGAATCGTTTTATCTTCTGGGACTTCAATGGTGTGGGTTTTGCCTTGATGTTGAAATTCAACGGTATAAATCTTGGACATTGTGTAAATCTGAAGCTTGAAAATGCAAATCTGCTGAATGGAAACCAACCTGTGGCTGGCTTATTTTACCGTGTTCCGGAGCTTACTGAATGTCTATTTCACGCGGTGGAGGCGATTTGTCATCATCCTTCAAAGTTTGCCGGCCAGAGGACATATAATCTCTGTAAAAGTCTACAACCATTTTTGTCAGGTCTGGGCGAGAGATTTCTTCCCCCTTGATTTTGGCTCTTAGATAAATTTTCAAAACTTCTATATAAGATAAACCTAGTCCCATTGTTAGGGCTGCTGCCGTTGAGCCGGCAATCACTCCACCCACAAGCGAGCCGGCACCAGGTATCATTTTAAGTAAGTTTCCCACGAATGCTCTGCCCACGGCTGCCATGCCGCCGGCACCCACAATTGCAGACACCACCGTACTCATAAAAGCCCGATCAAATGGCAATCCAAAAATTACTGTAATATTTGCCAGCATTGCCGTTTGCATCGTCATTAATAGTGGCGCATCCGAGAAAGGAATCGGAGAAGCCCCAATAAGAGACGAGCCGGCGACATAAGCATTGACATACTTTAATGCTTCTTTAGCCTTCATTTCAATACTGGCGATTTGTTCTCTAACAAATGCCTTTTTTGCGATTTGCGGCAAAAGTTCTAAAGTTGCTTCGACTAACCGTGTTAACCCGTGTATTTCTACAGGCGGAAAGTCATCGTGAACTTTTTTGGGCTGTGCCATCACCGGCACAATTTGACTAACAGGTAAATTTTTTCCTTCTAAATAAGTGAAAAATTCACTTGACTTTTGCGTAGTTGTTTGAGTCAGAACCAGAATCACCGGCACATCTTTCAATTCCAGCGCTTTAATCCAACTTTCCTCAATTTCCTCAAACCGGCGTGCCTCATGACTGATGCAATACCAAACAACATGAATATGTTGTTTGGCATCCTGCATTCTTTGATCTTCAATTAGTTTGGCAACTTCTAGCCGCACCCGTTCAATTTGTTCTGTATTCAGTTCTAATCCTGGCGTATCATAAACCGTGATTGGGCATCCTTGTTTAGTATATTGCCGGATTCCTTGAGTAATCGGTTTGCCGACGCCGGTTTCTGCCAAACGTTCTTTAAAAACCGCATTAATTAAAGTGCTTTTGCCAACGCCGGTTTTCCCAATTACCAAAACATTACACTGCCCTAAATGGCTTTCTGCTTCTTGATAAGCATTGCCAATTCTTCCTAAAACTTCATCTAATGAGTAATCTTTTTCTGACATAGCCGATGTTTCCTTGATATTTTTTTCAGATTATTTTAACCGCAGATGCACGCAGATGAACGCAGATGGGTTAAGGGGTGGTGGCAGAGATTGATTAGGATTAGGAAAGATTAAATTTAATATGTTTTATTTAAAATGTTAAAAAATCCGATAAAATCCAAGAAGAATTACTGTATTCATCTGTATTTATCTGCGTTCATCTGCGTGCATCTGCGGTTAAAAAACTCTTCTCTAAAATCCACTAACTAGCCCATCACTCCCGATCACGCTCTAGATCATAAATCACCTTTTCCCAATACCACTCTTCAGGCATATCGGGAAAATTTTCCCTCTCATGCTCAATTAAGCGCTCAGCAATTTCCCAATAACCTCCAACCATCCGCAAAAGTTTTTGTCTTAAAGGATTAGCAACACCGGCAGCCGTTTGTTTCGGCACGGAAGCTTGAATTAATTTCAGACTATCCAGCGCTTTTTGATAGTTAACCCAGTCTTCCTTATCGCAAAACAATTTAGCAGCATTTTGATAATCTTCAATCGCTGCTTTCATTTCTTCTAAACAAGATTGAGCAATCCCCCGGTTGTAATAAGCTTCTGCATCATCAGGATTAATTTGCAGTGCTTGCGTATAATCTTTAATCGCTCCCTGATAATTAGCAACTGCCCGATAAGCATTGCCTCTGGCAACATAAACCTTCCCAGATGCCGGTAGAATTTGCAAGGCTTGGTTTAGATCAGCAATTGCACCGTGATGATCTCCCATTTGAGAACGCACCATCCCCCGGTAATGATAAACAACAACATCCTGGGAATTTAATCGTAAAGCTTGGTTTAAATCAGAAATTGCGCCTCGGTAATCTTCTTGCTTATAACGAACAATTCCTCGGCATCGGTAAGCTTGAGCATCTTGAGGATCGACTTTCAACGCCCAATTTAAATCTTCAATAACGCCCCGTTTATCTCCTTTCTCAAACCTTTGCAAGATTTGATTAAAAAATTCTTTATGTTCCCCAATGGGCAGCGGCGTTTGAGTCTCTTCCTTCACTAAAGGTGCCGGCTGAAGTTGTTTGACAGTATCCAGACATTTACGACAATTTACGGCATCCTTTTGCTCAAGATATAATTCTGCCGCTTGTTTAAAACTGGTAATCGCTGCTTGGATGTCTCCCTGCCGGCGGTAAGCGCTACCCTGAAGCCGATAAGCCGGCGCATAATTGGCATCAATGCGTAAAGCTTGCAAGGCATCCTCAATGGCTGCCGGTGCCTCTGCCAACGCCAAATGAGCGATTCCCCGGCTGAAGTAAACGTCAAGATTCGCCGGTTGTAGGGACAAAGCTTGCGTGTAATCCGCAATTGCCTCCCGTGCATCTCCACTGTCAAAGCGTGCCAACCCTCGCTTGTGGTAAGCTTCCGCAAAGTCAGGATTAATTCGCAAGGCACGGTTAAATTCCTGAATTGCGCCTGGGTGATCTCCTTGACGCGCTTTTTCTAATCCTCGATTATAGAATTCCCGATCCATTGTCTATTTCTACTTTGCTATACCGGCGACTGATATTATTTTAGACTTTTTGCAATACAGAAGTAGTTTTAACCCATCAACATCACTATAGCCTAGGGCTACAATATCTGACGCGTATGATTACGACTGCAACTTTTTAATTTGGTACTGAGCATCGTTATAACAACCCGTATTGCCTTGATCGATGCATAATTTAGCAGATTTTTGAAAATCCTCAATCGCGCCCTGTTTATCACCCATGCGAGCGCGAATTAAACCTCTGCCATAATAAGCTCCATTATGATCTTGCTTCAATCGAATTGCTTGGGTGTAATCCTCAATTGCACTACTATAATTTCCTAAATCTGAGTGAACCTCGGCGCGATTGCTGTAAGCAACAGCATCACTGGGATCGGTGCGAATTGCTTTTGTAAAATCATCAATTGCCCCTGATTTATCGTTAGCAGCAGCACGAGCTAGACCTCGGTTGCTGTAAGCTTTAGAATTGTTAGAATCTAGCCCGATTGCCTGGGTGCAGTCCTCAATTGCTTTTTGATAATCCCGTAAATTAAAGTAGGCAATACAGCGATTTCCATAAGCAATCGCATCATTCGGAGTGAATTTAAGCGCTTGGGTACAATCCGCAGCCGCTTTCTGATATTGCCCCAAATTTAATAGGGCACTGCATCGATTAATATAAGCATCTGCAAATTTAGGATTAACTCGAATAGCATCCGTATAATCTTCCATCGCCCCCTGATAATCTGCTAAATAAAAGCGAACTCTGCCTCTGCTATAGAAAGCATCTCCGCTGTCAGGATCGATGCGAATGGCTTGAGTATAATCTGCGAGTGCCCCTTGTTTATCGCCGGCAGCAGAACGTGCTAACCCGCGATTGATATAAGCAACCGCATCCTGATTATTAAGGCGAATTACCTGAGTGTAGTCTTCAATGGCTGCCTTATAATCATTTAAATTAAAATAAGCCTGACCTCGTTTTTCGTAAGCTGCTGCATCATTAGGCTTCAAGAGAATTGCCTGATTATAATCATCAATTGCTGCCCGATAATCTGTTAAGTCAGAATAAACAAGTCCTCGATTCTGGTAGGCTTTGGCGTGCTTGGAATCAAGGCGAATTGCCTGGGTGTAATCCGCCTTCGCCTCCTCCAAGTTTCCCAAATCATAATTAGAATTTCCGCGTTTGTAGTAAACTTCTGCGTTATTAGGATTGAGTTGGATTGCTTGGTTATAGCTCTGAATTGCCCCTAGGTGATCGGTGTCGCTGGCGTTTTCTAACTCACTAATTTTTAAATTGCTTGCCTTTTGCTGTGCTTGCCGGTGAAATCCTAAGCCCAAACCGGCAATCGCCATTAATGCAGCTAAAGCTGCCACAATCAGCAAAAGTTTTTGCCTAAAGCCGGTTTCCCATAAACGATGCCGGCGTTTGCTATCGTTTTGCTCAAGCGTTACCAACATTTGCAGAGGCTGGCTGTTTCCAGAGGTGTTTCCAATATGATTTAAATCAGTGAGAACCTCAATCGCAGTTTGATAGCGATATCTCCAGTCAGATACAATCATTTTATCGAGGATGTCTGCTAATTCTTGACTGACTTGTGTTCGGTGTCGCCAAAGTAATTCACCGACATGAGATGGATCAGAATTTTGCAGTTTGGTTAAATCTTCTGCCGGCAAGCCGGTTAATGCTTGAATGCTAATAATCCCCAAAGCATAAATATCGCTGTTATAAACGGGATTGCCTTGGAGTTGTTCAATCGGTTTGTAAGGCGAGTCACCAAGTGAGCTTGCCAACTGTCCACTTTGAGAATTAGAGGGTTGAGAAGTGCTTTCTTGAATCGCTTCAAAGTTAATTAAAACCAATCTGCCATCTAATTGGCGTCTAATGATATTTTCTGGATGAATATCTCGGTGAATTACGCCTTGATGATGGACAAAAACTAAAATTACTAAAATTTCTTGCAGGAGGCGAAACACTTGGTCTTCAGACAAAGGTACACCGACGACAAGTTCATCGGCTAAAGATTGGCCGGCAATAAATTCTTCAACAATATAAAAGTCTTTATTTTCTTCAAAAAAAGCTAAGAGTTGAGGAATTTGGTCATGCTTGCCCAGCTTTTCGAGAATTTCTGCCTTTTTTTTAAATAAAAGTTGAATGATATTAAACGTTCTGGGGTGGTTATTGGGTGGGCGCAATTGCTTAACCACACATTGAGGATAACCGGGCCGGTGTGTATCCGCAGCCAGATAGGTTTGTCGAAATGTATTTGATCCTAAAAGTTTAATAAGTCGGTAACGTCGATCTAAAAGTTGGCCAATCATCACAACACCCTAGCCATTTTTCGTAGATTCTGGCAAAAAATTGTATGGGCTAACGGGGCAAGGGGATAGAAGCGGGAGAGAGGAAGAGAGGGAGAAAAATATCTCGTAGGGGCAAAACATCCGCGCACAAAATCTCTGCATTGAGGTCAATATTTATCCGTTGATGTTTCCCCCTCCTACCTCGCTATTGCCGCAGCTTGTTGAGCTGCTGCTGAGCTTCCTTGTACTCACTCGGCCTGCCTTGCTCTAAATAAAGCGTAGCGGCTTTTTGTACATCTTCAATCGCACCGGCTCGATCTCCCATCTGAGCACGGGCAAGTCCACGTCCTAAATAAGCACCGGCAAACGTGGGACTCAGCCGCAGCGCTTGGGCATAATCAGCAATTGCACCGGCATAATTTCCTCGCTTAGACTGGGCAACGGCGCGATTGCTGTAGGCAACGGAATCGCTGGGATTAAGGCGAATTGCCTGGGTGTAGTCTTCAATTGCACCGGCACTATCGCCGGCAGCAGCCTTTGCCAACCCGCGATTACTATAGGCTTTAGGATTGCCGGCATTAATCCGAATTGCTTGGCTGCAGTCCTCAATCGCTTGTTTGTACTGACCGGCATTGTGCTGGGCAATACAACGATTATCATAAGCGACCTCATCATTAGGATTCAGCTTGATCGCCTCAGTACAATCGGCAATCGCTTTTCCATGTTGACCCAAATTTAAATATGCACCGCAGCGATTGCTATAGGCTTGGGCTTGCTTAGGATTTCGCCCAATCGCCTCGGTATAATCCTCTACCGCCCCTTGATAATCTGCCAAAAAAAAGCGTGCTCTGCCCCGGCTGTAGTAAGCATCCGCATCATCAGGCGCGAGCAAAATTGCTTTCGTGTGATCTTCTAGCGCCGGCTGCTTATTGTCCGTCGCCAAACGAGCGATTCCCCTTGCCTGGTAAGCTTTTGCATCATCGGGGTTAAGCCGAATTGCTTCCGTGTAATCTTGAATCGCGGTGCGGTAATCTTTGAGGTCAAAGTAGGCGATCCCCCTTTTATAGTAAGCCCCGCTATCTTGGGGGTGAAGGCGAATCACCTCGTTGAAATCCTCAATTGCACCGCGCTGGTTGCCGCGATCATATTGAGCGAGTCCTCGGTTGTAGTAGGCGTCGGCGTAGTTGGGATTTCGCTCAATTGCTTCATCGTAATCCTCAATCGCTTTGTCTAGTTCCCCCAAATCGTAGTAAGCATTTCCCCGTTTGTAATAAGCCTCCGCGTTGTTGCGATTGAATTGAATGGCGCGGGTGTATTCCGCAATTGCCCCTTCCTGATCCCCGCTTTCCGCCCGCTTTAATCCACGCGTGTAAAATCCTTGGGACTTGGTGGTGTCGGGACGCAGGGACAGCAGAAACAGTCCCGACAAGACCACAAATGCCACGATTGCTGCCAAAATCGAGCGGTTTAGGGGCAATTGCCGGAGCGGTGGGTCGTTCTGAGTAACAATCGTTTCTGGTGGCGGTGGCAGTTGTGAGAGGGTCGGCAGCTTGTTTAAATGAGCCAAGACGGCGGCGGCTGATTGGTAGCGCTGACCATAGTGGTGGTGTACCATTTTGTCGATGATATCTGCCAGTTGTGAGCTGACGATCGCTCGATGCCGCCAGGTGATTTTGCCGGTGTTGGGGTCTTGAAGTTTGGGTAAGTCGGTAGCAGGTAGGCCGGTGAGGGCTTGCACGGCAATCATGCCAAGGGCGTAGATATCGCTGTTAAATTGGGGGTTTCCTTGAAATTGTTCCACCGGCATATAAGCAGGCGTGCCGGCGGCAATGGTCCACGGGCCTTGTCCCTGGGCGATTTGAGCGGTAATTTCTTTAACCGATCCAAAGTCGATTAACACTAATCGGTTGTCACCAGCACGCCGAATTAAGTTTGCCGGTTTGATGTCTCGGTGAATCACACGATTGCCGTGCACGAAGACTAAAATTTCTAGTACCTCTACCAAGATGCCGGCCACTTGTTCTTCTGATAAAGGGACACCGGCTACAATTTCTTGCGTGACGGGATGTCCCTGCGTAAACTCTTTAACGAGATAAAATCGCTGATTTTCGGCAAAATACGCTAAAAGCTGGGGAATTTTGTTGTGTCTTCCCAGTTTTTCTAGGGTTTCTGCCTCTCGTTTAAACAGCCGGTGAGCGGCTTGCAGGGATTTTGAGCCGTTATTGGTTGGGCACAGTTGCTTGACCACACATTGAGGATTTCCAGGCCGGCGAGTGTCTTCTGCCAGATAAGTTTGTCCAAAGGCACCTGATCCTAAAACTTCAGTAATCCGGTAACGTCCATCTAATAGTTTGCCAATCACAACTGCCCCCGTGCCTGATATGGGTCAATGGTCTGACAGGAGAGTGAAATGCCGGGTGTTGCCGCTTCGCCTCCTGCCCACAACTTCTATTTTTCCCTAAGTTTCTAGTCGGGGCTTAGCGTCGGTGGGTGTTTATCTTTATTTTTAGAAAAGGGCGCGTGTGATTGAAGCGAACTGAAGATTTAATTTTATAGAGGCAGGGGGAACGATGTCAGAGACATTCACGCAAGGGGCAACGATTGCAGCCATCGCCACGGCAATTGCGCCGCAACAGGGCAGTATCGGGATCGTGCGGCTATCGGGAGAGCAAGCGCTGGAAATTGCCAAAACTTTGTTTCACGCGCCAGGAGGCCGGCAGAGTTGGGAAAGTCACCGAATTCTTTATGGTTATATCCGTCATCCTCAAAGTCAGCAGGTTGTGGATGAAGCGCTGTTGCTGATTATGAAAGCGCCGCGTTCTTACACCTGTGAGGATGTGGTGGAGTTTCACTGCCACGGGGGAATTATGCCGGTGCAGCAGGTATTGCAGTTGTGTTTGGAGTTAGGGGCGAGGCTGGCACAACCTGGAGAGTTTACCCTGCGAGCGTTTTTGAATGGCCGGCTCGATTTGACTCAGGCGGAAAGTATTTCAGATTTAGTGGGGGCGCAATCACCGGCAGCCGCTCAAGCTGCTCTTGCCGGTTTACAAGGCAAATTAGCCACTCCCATTCGCCAATTGCGGACAGCTTGCTTGGATGTTTTGGCAGAAATTGAGGCGCGGATTGATTTTGAGGAAGATTTGCCGCCCTTGAATGAGCCGGAAGTTATCGCAGAAATAAACCATATATTAGATAAACTGTCAAGGATTCTCGCAACCGCTGATCGGGGAGAATTGCTGCGAACCGGCTTAAAGGTGGCAATTGTCGGGCGTCCAAATGTGGGGAAGTCGAGTTTGCTGAATGCTTGGAGTCGCAGTGATCGGGCAATTGTCACGGATCTCCCAGGCACGACGCGTGATGTGGTGGAGTCTCAGTTGGTGGTTCGGGGAGTGCCGGTGCAGGTACTCGATACTGCCGGCATCCGAGATACGGTTGATGTGGTGGAAAAGATTGGGGTGGAACGGTCACGCTCGGTTGCTCAGGCGGCTGATTTGGTGCTATTAACCATTGATGCCGGTGCCGGTTGGACACCCGAAGATCAGGAGATTTACGAACAAGTCAAGCATCGTCCGGTAATTTTAGTTATCAACAAAACCGATTTGTTAGAAGCAGCAGAAAAAACAGAATTACACTCCAAAATTCAAAACCTAGACTCTAAAATCTTTACATCTGCGGCTCAAAATCAAGGCATTGAAGACTTAGAAAAAGCGATTTTAGAAGCAGTTAATGCCGGCAACCTACAAGCTGCAAACCTAGATTTAGCAATCAATCAGCGGCAAGCTGCGGCACTGACTCGCGCCAAGGCTGCTTTAGAACAAGTCAGCGCCACCATTGGAAATCAGCTTCCGCTTGATTTCTGGACAATTGACTTGCGCGGAGCAATTCAAGCGTTAGGAGAAATCACCGGCGAAGAAGTCACTGAATCAGTTTTAGATAGAATTTTCAGCCGGTTTTGCATTGGCAAGTAATGAGGTGATTTATAATTAAAATATCGATAATTTTGTTTTTTAAATCTAATTTTGCCGGTTCTGAAATTTCATAAAAGCTTACGGAGCGTTTCATTATGAGCCAAACAGTAAATGAAGGCGTGCGCTGGACGACAGCAGACTTAGAGCTGTTACCCGATAACGGTACACGTTATGAAATTATTGACGGGGAGTTGTTTATGTCAAGATCACCTCACTTGAGCCATCAAGATGCTGGGGGTAACATCTACCTAGAGCTACAAATTTGGTCACGAACAACTCGATTAGGCAAAGCCTTTATTAATCCGGGCATTATTTTTAGCGAAGCTAACAATGTTGAACCCGATGTAGTTTGGATTAGCAATGAAAGATTAGCGCTGTTAGTAGACGATTCGGGACATTTAACAGATGCACCTGAGTTAGTGGTGGAGGTGTTATCTTTGGGTAAAGAGAATGAACGCCGAGACAGAGAAGCTAAGCTCAAACTTTATTCATCACGGGGAGTTCAAGAGTATTGGATTGTTGATTGGCGGTTGCAAAAAGTTGAGATTTACCGCCGGGAAAACGCTAAGTTACAGTTAGTCGTGACACTGTTGGCAAGTGATGAGTTGAGTTCGCCATTGTTGCCCGATTTTACTTGTTCTGTGAGCCGGCTATTTACTTGAGATTCCACCCAATTTTTCCTTTGCTCTCTCGCTATTTAAGGGGCGCAGGAGTATTAAAGTTTCATCAATTGAATAAATTAGAGTTCTTGCAAAAGTCTTTTTTAAACACAGATAGGTTACTGGCTGGTGTTCTAGACAAATGTGCAATTCGAGACTTTTGCAAGAGGTTGAATTTAGATGATTTTTTCAAGCGCCAACACTATCGCCGTGCCCAGCCGGTTCCCCGCCAAATGATGAACAGTAAAACGCTAGAAATCAAGGCCCCTAAATTCCATTTAACAGAACTTTTAAGCAAGCCAAGACGCTGACTTGATCGTTCAGCTTGGGCTTGCTGTTGCAACTGATCTTTAGCCGGCGGAATTCTGGCAAGGATTTGACTTTTAATTTCTTCAGGATTTTGGCTATCAATTGCAATGCCTAAGCTATTGAGCTGAGTCGCTAGTGCCCTGATCTCTTCGGGCGTTCCTGTTGCCAGTTGCGCTTCAACTTGTTCCATTTGGGAAAGTTGCTGCTGTGATTGGGCGTTAATTCGCTGGTTAAATTGATCATTAACCCGCCAAGTGTTAACGAGAGCTAAGGGAATGAGCAACAGAAATAAGAGCGCCAGCAATAGGCACAACCACGATAACAACTTTAATAAGGGCTTTTCCAATCGTGTCCGATCATAGGACTCTCCAAAAAAGATTAGAACCAGTGCCATTAATGGAATGGGGACTTGCTCAACCAACGCACCAATCGTTTGCAATTCCCAACCAGGATTCATAAAACTGGGCGGAATAAAAATTTCAATGGTGTTAAATAAGGCTAACAACAATAAGCCGTAGCCCACCCAACGCAGCCGGTAAATAGACCGCCCTTCATCGCCTTCTGATCGAGTCATAAGATTGGCACCATGCACGTAAATGAGTCGATTTTTCTCGGTCACTCAAGGTGGCGGGACGTGTAGCTGCCACCGCTGATACCAAGAAAACCACGCGGTTTTTATAATGGGGTCAGTGTTTTTGGAGAAAGCATTTGCTACCGGCAAAGACAGTCGGCTAGACTTGTTACAATTTTTCTGATCGCCCGATTGAAAAAGGCTATCCAGAAAAGTTGCGAGTAGCCTGCTAATGCCGGGTTCGATTGATACAGTTACTCAAGTTCGTTTGCTGGTGATCAAGCAAAAGCCCTCTCCTCAGTGCTGACGTAATGCTAGTTTACCAGGAGATGTCTTGATCTCAGTGTATTTTCGGATCAGGGATATGGACTGGGGCTTGCTGTCAATCAAGTTGCCTATCTTCATCGAGAAGATGAGGGATTGTGCGAATCTTGACACTGGATGCCGGCTAAAAAGTGTGAAGACTCAGCTATTCTCCCCAGTTTTCTCAAGCAACTACGACACACCGCTTTCTCTAAAAATCTCCAGGTGATTTGAAGCCACGCTTAATTAAGCGTCCTGATTTTCTGGTTGTTCTCGCAGGATCGCAAACCAAGTGATTAAACCGAAAATCAATACGGCAATCATCGAAAATATCAGAGATCCTTGTCCAAAATGCCAGTATTCAAAGGATTGGGGATTGGAGGACGCTACCAGAACAGCCATAAGGGCGACTCGGCCACTATTGACGACAAATCCTACAAGCACCGCTACAATCGGCACAATGATTTTTTGCCCTAAGGTGGTGGGGAACATAAACAAGACAAGGAGCGCCAGTCCCAAAAGCTGGAGAATGACACTTAAGCCAGAACATCCACTGCCAACTTCTACACTGCCGGTGGGAAGATGTAAAAATAATCCTTCATGCCTGACGTTAAACCCGCTGTACCAAAGCATCATCGCCGCAGACTTAGCTGTAATTGGCGAGATATCAACAAGCTTGACCAAGAATGCCGGTGCGGGAGCGAGGATAGGGAAAGCAAGGATAATCAATTCTTGCCAGTATTGCTTTAATCCTTTGAGATCGGATGCCACCAACCCTAAACCTAGCCCTGAAATGAGCGGAAAAAAGCGCAGGAAGGGATCGTAACTTGAGAGAAAGACAGTTTTTGCAAAAACTAACGCAACCAGGGTCGCTCCAAAAAACTTAGCGAATACACTGCTTTTTAGGTTTAACGCGCTGTGTTTTTCCCAAATCAAGAATGACACCGCCCCCCATGCGAGCATACTGGTGCCAAATAGCTCAACCTGCTCGAATCGATCGCTGAGCGTCAACTGTAAGGCCATTAAAACGCCGGCAACAGCGACTAGCCAGAATTTGGGTTCTTGTACAAGTTTAGGCAAATTCATTCGGTTTTAGCTGCCCCCTCTTCACAATTTAAGTTAAGAAAATACTCAGACTTTGCTTGTTTGAAGCATGAATAAAGTTTCATGCCGGCACTGTTTTTATTTTACCTTGCCGGCTCAATAGATATTGATTTGCCGGCTGCAATTACACTTTTATTTATAAAAAAGCAGTTGGCCATGTGAACCAACTGCTTTGTTACTGATTGACAATCGACTTTATCAACCGCCTAGCTCAGTTGCTTAAGCAGTTTTTTGGTTGCGCCGGCGGCGAGCCAGTGCCAAACCGCCCAATCCTAAGCCTAAACCGCTCATGGTGAAGGGTTCTGGAACGGCTTCGGCAGTAACGGTGAAGTCATTGAAGTCACGGTCTCCACCGCCTTTGGTATCCTCGAAAGAAATTAAGGTGCCACCTTGAACAAAAGGATTGCTAGCCTTTACACTTGAAACGCCGCTCAATGCGCTACCTTCTGAGCCACCCGCCGAGTTAAACACAGTTTGCTGGTTACCGTTGGTATTCAAGCTAGAGGTGGAGAATACTGTCCAGTTACCGACCCATCCTTGGTTATACAGACCCAAAGAATAAACTGTATTTGCCAAAAATGTGAAGGAGGCTTTGGTCGAGCCTGCTATGTTAGCAGCAGTTCCTAACCATTCGCTATCTTTGCCCGCTTGTCCCGCACCGGCATCCGAGCGGCCCTTTTCCTGAAACAGGCTCGTCAGGAGGTTTTTGTTGGCATCATAAATCCCCAACCTGGATATGTTAGCGCCTTTAGATTGGATAAAAGAAAAGTTAACTGTGGTGTTTTGGGCAAACTGGATGCCGCTTGTACCAAATGAGAAGCTGGCTTGAGCTGGAGCGGAAAAACTTAAGAGTGCAGTGGCAGTGGCAGCGGCTGTTGCGGTGAAGAATAATTTGGACTTCATGGTAGATCCTCCTTGACAGTTTTGAGCTTATTTAGATGATTCCCAGATTCTCTTTTAAATTTTCCCGTTTGGGATAAACTTTATCGAATCTTTATTTAGTTGACCTTTGTAACCGCGTTTCTTTTGTTGTTCTTAATATAAAAAAAATCTTGGGTTTGAGCAGTGATTTACCTCACAATTAAGCGTGATTTTTTCAAGCAATTTCTCAGTATTTTCTCGGATATTGACAACATCGCATCTGGGAAAGCATCAGTAGTTTCTTTGATGGAAAGCGAGAACTGCTTTCGCAGCTTGTAACGATTGCAGAGGCTGCTCACTTTGATTAATTTGTAAATTAAAGCATCTCTTTTACTTTTGACCCAGTCCGCGTTTGTCTCTCAATAAAACTGACACACCCTTACCAACGTTTGAGGTTGAGAGAGCTGGAGAAAAAGAATCTGAACAGCAATATGCTAAGAAATGAGTGCTTTTTGTTCAGCTCAATTTCTGGTAAAGAACCTTATGATTTTGAAATTTTTGAAAAATTGATGAGTTTGACCTGAAGCTGTACATTAATTTAGTGAAAAAATGGTCACTGGAGGCCAAACAAGAAATTTCCCCGGCAAGCAGGGTTCAAATGGGCCAAGTTGACGTAAAATTCTCAATGCCGGTGAATCTAAGTCAGTGAAAAATCACCCAAGCTAGGTTGTCAGTTAATCCTGAGTCAGAGAATCACAGATCCTTCAACCGGCATCCCCAGGAGGCTAAAGTTCTGCTGCAATTTCGCCTAACTCCCTCAGCTAAGCTTTATCCGTGACTCGATATTGTTACCATCGTTATGTGAAGGGTCAATTGCTGGAAGCGGAAAATCACCCAGAAAGCCCCACATCGCATTATTCGCAAATGACAGATGACAAATGACAGATGACAAATGGCTAGAAATTGGTACAATCGTTGCCCCTCAAGGTGTGAGTGGTGCGGTGCGGGTTTACCCTAATTCTGATTTTCCAGAGCGGTTTTTAGAACCGGGACGCCGGTGGTTGCGCCGCACCGGCACCGAAGAACCAGAACCCATCGAATTGCTGGGAGGGCGGTTTATTCCAGGCAAGGGGATATATGCGGTAGAAATTGCCGGCATAGAAGATCGGGAGGCGGCGGAGATGCTGCGGGGAAGTCACCTGTTGGTGGAAATGAGCGATCGCCCCGCTTTAGAGGAAGATGAATTTCATGTTCTGGACTTAATTGGTTTAGATGTATTCAACCAAGTCAATGGCGAAATGTTGGGTACAGTAATAGACGTGATCGCAGCCGGCAACGCTCTGCTACAGGTGCAGCTCAATCAATCATCCGCACCGGCATCCCCGACAGAGGAACCCGATGTTGCCACTGTTGAGGAAATTCATCCTTCTGCCAGAAGGGGCGGAAGAAAACGCAAACGCCAGCCTAAACCATCGGCACCGGCAACGGTTCTCATTCCTTTTGTCAAAGAAATTGTGCCCGTTGTGGATCTTCCAGCCCATCGTCTTGAAGTGATGCCACCGCCAGGGTTGCTGGAAATAGAATCTCCTTAAGCAAATGTAAATACTGTAGGGGCAAAGCATTCGGCGATAACTCATCGGAATTGCCGGCAATTTTCCTATCCGAATGCTTCGTCCTGAATTTGGGGATAAATGGGCATGACTGCCGGCAATTTTCCTATCCGAATGCTTTGCCCTGAGTAATTCGCTTAATGCACACAATACTACTTTTGTCAATAAAAAATAATAAAGTGGCGATCTAGTTTCTAGTCCCTCTCCTCATCCTTCAACCGGCTCGTTTGCCAATTTCTTCGACGACAAAGCTAGGAATTTCCTCTTCTTTACTCTTAGCAAGACAGCAATCACGCACTGCTAATAAAAAGCCTTGACAACCCTGTGGGGAACCGGGCATGGTATCAACTTGCTTGAAGAATGCTCGCCAATGTTGCGTGTTATTGCCGTAAAGATCCACCAAATGCAAACCGGCAAGATACTCGGCAAGTGGATCGAGAGAAAAACGGATTTTATCTTGACCAGCATCAATCGTTTGGATCAGACGTAAGCGTTTTTCCAAATACTCAATGCGGGTTTCCGCTTGTTTGCCTCCCAAAGCCGCAAGCGCTGTATGGCGGCTCACGGCTGCCGGTTTAAAGGTTTGTTTGAGGCACTCCCAAGCCACAATTTTGGCATCGTGATGAACCAGGCTATCATCAAACCGATTTTGTGTTACACCGCGATTGAGTTCGTTCAGATAGCAGATCATTAAATCGGGAATATTGTCAGCTAAACCGGCATTGCTGGTGCCTTCTTTATAAGTAATTAACTGCTCAGCATAAAGCTTAGCGAGAAGAACCGTAATATTGCGCTGACCAACTATCAAAGAAAGCAAACTACAAGCATCAAAAAACTCTAAATCACTTAAGCGATCACGCGCCCCTCGCTGAGTCAGATAAGCTTCCATAAACGATGAAAGCCGGTTGCCTTCAACCCGCAACGGTTTAATTGTTGTTTTAAACACCCCATCGAGAGTTTCTTCAATTCGTGACGTAACGATCAAAGCATTCGGCAGAAAGTCAGGATGAGCCGGTCGAATTTCTGCTCTTGTCGCGTCGCTCATTTCAGAGAAGTGATCGACAATTACTAGCAGGCGTTTCTTTTGAGCCAGACGTTTAACGAGTTCTTCAGAAATTAGCTCTCGCGTGCCGATCACAGATTGCAGCCGCCAATTAATAATGTTTGAAAATTGGCTATTTTCTGCAATACTGTCAAGTTCTTGCTCAATTAAAACCGGCATCTGTAAATGATCGCACAGACGTTCATCCGGGTTATCAGACATCGCCCATTTCGCCAACTGACAAGCGAGACTGGTTTTACCGGCACCGGCTTCTCCCCAAATCAGTAATCTAACTTGCTTTTGAGCAAATACAGGTCGTAATTCCTTGCCGGTGAGGTTAGCAACGGTGTTGCCATCTAAAATCACCGGAACCGGAATATGAACTTGGCGATCACTCACCGTCGCAAGCTGAGCAAATCGCCCGTGTGCAGAATGGATGTGAGCCGCCACCCAAGCATCAAGCACTCTGGGATGATAATCGAACAACGCCAGAAACAGCAAATGACGAGCCGATAGTGTTACCCCTCTCTGCTTTGACAGGGTGAGTTTGTACGGTTTCAAAGCTTCATTGACGCCCAATAACCAGAGAGGGCGTAGCCACAAGATTAACAGCCAAATCAGGGGCAGTGTGATTGCATAAATTGCCGGCAATAAAATCCATTTTCGCTGGAGAATCCAAGCAGCGCTCAGCGCAAAAAAGCGAGTTTCTTTTTCAGTCTCTAGCGCTTTAATAGACCGGCTGATGGCAACAACAATTTCTTCTTTGGTGAACTTAAACAAAAGGGGATCGCTTAAAAGCTCCAGCTTGCGGTCTTCTAAGGCTGATCGAGCTTGGGTTAAGTCGGATAAAGCAAATTTGAGCTGTTGCAGGTGGAGATCGTCAGCGCGATCCTGAAGGCTGCCGGCGATGCGTCTGGTTGCCTCAGCCGCAGAACCGCGTACTAACTGATTGGGGTCTTGCAATGCCTCTGTTAGGGGTGCAATTGCGGTTTGCGCGTCCGCACCAATTCGTCCCAAGGCTTCTGCGGCTGCTGATCGCACTGCTTCATTTTTATCGTTCAAGCTGGAAATTAAAGCCGGCACCGCTCGCTCGGCATCTGAACCCATTTGTCCCAGCGCCCAAGCAACGCCGGTACGCACTGCCGGCTGCTCATCAGTTAAGGCTGTAATTAAGCCCGGAACTGCTTCTGGGCCAATTTTGACTAACACCTCAGCCGCCGCCCTCCGCACCTCCGGATCTTTGTCCTTGAGTGTTGCGATCAGTGGCGGAAGGATGGATTGGGCTTCTAATTTGGCCTCCGAGCCAATTCTGCCCAAGGAACGGGCCACGCTGGAGCGCACGCGCCAATCTGCATCCTGCAATTTCTCGATGAGATTGGGCACAGCTTCTTTGGCATCGGCACCAATTTGTCCAAGGGCTTCGGCTGCGGCGGTACGAACGGCGACATTCTCATCCTGCAAGGCTCTGCTGAGATCGGGAACCACCGGCGATCCGATTCTGCCTAATGCCTCCGCTGCTGAGCGCCGCACGTCGGGATCTGAGTCTTTTAAGGCTTGAATCAGTGGCGGAACAATTGCCGTTGCTTCTAATTTGGCTTCGGTGCCTATTTTACCTAAAGCTCTGGCTGCCCCAGATCGCACGCGCCAATCTCCGTCCTCCAACCTATCAATCAGCGCCGGCACCGCTAAGCGGGCATCTGGCCCAATTTGTCCGAGGGCTTCAGCCGCTATCAGCCGAACAGATGAACTGTCCCCTTTTAATGCGGCGATTAGCTCTGGGATTGCCGGCGCACCCATTCTGCCCAGCGCTTCAGCGGCGACGCGGCGAATGTCCGGTTCTGAGTCTTTCAGGGCTTCTACAAGTGGGGGAATGATCGTGGATATGTCAACGTTTGCTTCTGAACCGATTCTGCCTAATGCTTTCGCCGCGCCGGCACGCACTCGCGCTTCTGATGAGTTTTTGAGGGCTGCGCTCAAGTCAGGAACTGCTTCTGGGCCAATTTTCACCAAGGTGTCGATGGCCGGTTGGTCGTTGGTTTCGTCCTCGTCTTTGAGCTGCTGAAGTTGGGTGTCAATGTCTAGCTCGTATAGTTCTTGTGCCCAGATATTGCTGAGCGCGAGCAGGGGCAATGTAACACACAGAATGGCTACTTTTGCGGCTTTGAATACTTTATGTTGAGATTGCTTAACCATGAAGCTGTAATTTGTAGCAGCAGACCTACAAAAGTTTTAAATTTATAATTTGTACGTTCAAGATGAGTGAAGGCGGTTAGTTTGTTCCCGTTTCACTATTGACTTACCCTAAAAGATTGGCTTGCTGATTGCCGGCTCAATCAAAAGTAATTTCCATGATGATTTTGGTATAAATTACCGCTTGCAGGAGCCTTTCACCCTAAGCAGACTTTGACCAACACCCTAACAAAACGTCTGCTGCTTAATACTATATGACATGATTCCCGATTGCTGCTTTTTGCCGTCTCACCAGCGGCTATTTTTAGAAATTCGCTTCAGTCTTGGCTGCTTGTTACGGTCTCGAATTTCTAAATTTCCTAACTATAATACACAAATTCTTGTCAATTAGAGGGAAATGCTGAACCTTTCACCTGCACCGCATCCGCCGGCATTTCGTCAAGATGGCCAGACAAACTCGGCAAACGGAATTTCCTTTTAAATTAAGTTTTGAGATTTTACTACAAGTTGATTATCAATGCAACAATTATTAGCAATTAGCCATTAACACCGGATGTTATAGCAACCCGGCTTATTTATAGAAGAACAGATCGTCCAAAATAAAAGGTGCAGCGGAGAAGAATACAAGCTTGACGATGTTCGAGCCTTTAACTTCTAAGCGATTATAGGGAAGCGCAATTAGTTGCTCAGCTGAAGGTGAAATGCTGTAGGTGACTGCAGTGCTAATTTTCTCGATTGGATCGTTGTTGGCGTCAAAAGCCGTAACAACCACCGGCTTGCTACCCATGACAAACGCACCGGCTGTGTTGATAGTACAGGGAAATCGAACGGTGATGCCGGTTAAACTCGCCACCGGCATGAGAACCTGTGAGCCTGAATGTGCCGCAAAAGCTGGGTTAGACGGCTGTAGAGCAATCGCACCGCTAAACCAGACACCCAAGCAACTATACTGATCGCTCAGCCCTTCAAAAGCTGTGATATTCTCAAAATCTAGTTGGATAAATTCTGCCGGCGTTGATATTGTGTGCTGGCTGCTCGCCTCAGACAAGTTTTTTGCTGGGCTTGGCGAAAGAAGTGGGGACTTAATCAAAGACACTGCCTCATCCTGCTTCAGTAAAAACACGCAGACATTAGTAGATTAAATCTTTTTGATAAGCTACGTCAATCTTTCAACCGGGGTTTTTACATTATCTTTACGCTGGACAAAGCTAGCTTTATACAGGTTTTACAATGTATCATCTGGCAGCCAAGTTCCTAAAGCTAGAGTCCGCTTTTTTAGTGAGATTTGATGTGTAAGGGATAGAGCATCCTTTAACCGCCGGGATATCGGCAAACAGATCAACTGTCCCCAACTACGGTTATCAAATCAAAGGCAACACAATTTCAAATTCTGTGCCGGCATCACTTGCCAAATCTTCTTCGTTTACGTGATTGCCGGTAGAAACATTTTGTGACAAATCTGTTTGCCCCCTGCCGGCAGGCGAATGCAAATAAAACTTTCCCCCATGCTTGGCCGTAATAATCCAGTAACTCACCCCTAAGCTTGTTTCTTTTTCTGCCCGTTTTTCTATCGAGAAAGACTCTAAAATTGTGCGTTGTTTCTGGGGAGATATGCCAGGGCCATTATCAGCAATCCGAATCGAAACTCCGCGAGATTCAGGTGCATTAGGGTCAGGCGAACCTAGAGAACGAACTTGAGTGGTAATTTCAATGCGAGGTTTTTGCGTATGGTTGGGGGGTGTGCTTAATCCTGAACCTCTAAACTCTATGGCAAACTTTTGATTGAGCGACTGATTGATTAAAGCATCAATTGCATTGCTGAGGATATTCATAAAAACTTGGCTCAACTGGCCGGCATAGCAAGGAACCGGCGGCAGATGTCCATAATTTTTGACGACCTCAATTTCACCACTCAGGCGACTTTTCAGCAGTAACAAAACGCTATCAATGCAAGCGTGTAAATCTGCCGGCTTGGGATAAACTTCATCAATGTGACAGAAGTTTTGCAGGCTGGTCACTAATGTTTTTAACCGACCTGCGCCGGTTTTGATGCTGGAGATCGCTCGCGGCAAATCTTGCTGCAAAAAATCAAATTCAATTTCTTCTTTAAGTTCAGAAATTTCCGCCGGCAGCGTGGGCAGGTACTTCTCGTAAGCTGACAGCAACTCTAGCAATCCCTGACTGTAGGAGGCAACATAAGTTAAATTGCCCCAAATAAATCCCACCGGGTCTAAAATTTCGTGGGCGACTCCATCTACCAACCGCCCTAAGCTAGCCATTTTCTCGCTTTGAATCATCTGGGCTTGGATGTGTTCAAAACGCACCTGAGTTTCAATGCCTCGAATTTGCCAATACGCAATGTTTAACTCGTGTACGTTTAACAATTGATAAGCAAGCGGTTCTTTTTTAACGACAATGGGTTCACCCAACAATTCAGGAGATCGCCGCAACGCCTGCCGCGCCGCTGCCACAACCGGCAGGGTGTCGGGAAGCACTAAAGCTTCGGTACGGGCATAGCTGTGAAGAACTGAGAGGGGTTCGTTTAAAAATAGTTCTATCCCGTGGGGACGCAACAAATATTCCAGCAGCCGCTGCCGTGAAATCATCCCAACAAACTGGCCCTGATCTATTAAAATAGCGCCCGGTAATAGGGGGTACTTTTCAAAAATTTCGGCCAGGGCAACTCCCGGACAGCTTAACTCAACCTGAAAGTCATACAGCGGTAGTTCTCGCAGGATTGACTCTAAACGGAGGTCTTGATAGCTTCCCTCCGATAAGAATGGCATTGAGAATTCAAAACCAGATTCTTTAGGCACAAGGCAGAACTGTTCGCCGGAGCATCCGGACGCATAGACGTTATCAGACAAGAAGCTACAAGAAGCTCTAACCCTTAGCCTATCATTTCATTCGATTGCCGGTTGCTGCCAGGAGGGTCACTTATGCGATTAAACCCAGGGGTAGCAAAATTTCAAATTCGGTGCCGGTGTTGGGTTGGCAATCTTCTGTAACGGCGCGGCTACCTGTTTTTGGGGTGTCGTCTTCGCACTGTTCCAGGATTGTGCAGTGCAGATTCAATTTGCCTTGATGTTTTTCAGTAACAATTTGATGGCTAATGGCTAAACCCAAGCCAGTTCCTTTCCCCATTGGCTTGGTAGTGAAAAAGCTGTCAAAAATTCGCCCTTGAATTTCAGGGGGAATTCCTGGCCCATTATCGGCAATCCGCACAAATGCCCAGTTTGAGTTTTCGGTTTCTTGAATGCCGGTGGTAATCTCGATTCTGGGTTTCCATGTCGAGTGAATGCCTTGGACTTCAACTTGATCCATTAAGGCGTCTATGGCATTACTAATCAAGTTCATAAATACTTGGCTGAGTTGGCCAGAGTAGCACGGCACCAGGGGCAGTTCGTTATAATTTTTTACGACTTCTATGTCGTATTTGAGCCGGTTGTGCAAAATTAGCAGTGTACTGTCGATGCATTCATGTAAATCTGCCGGTTTGCGCTTCGCTTCATCCATGTGAGAAAAGTTCTGCAGTCCTCCCACAATTTTGGTTAATCGCTCGGCGGATACTTTAATACTTTCCACAACTTTTGGCAAATCACTGAGCAAGAAATCTAGTTCGATGTCTTGTTTAATTTCTGTAACCAGGGGTGGGGTCGATTTGACTTGTGATTCGTAAGCTGAGACAAGTTTAATCAGGTCTTCAGAGTAATTTGACAGAAATCCCATGTTTCCGCCGATACAGTTGACTGGATTTCTAATTTCGTGCGCCACTTCCGCCACGAGCCGGCCTAAGCTGGCCATTTTCTCTGTCTGCATCATCTGAGCTTTTGTTTGCTCGTTGAGTAAGCGTGAGGTCAATTCGTGAATGTGGGACTGGGCAACGAGCAATTGATGCACGTCTAGAAGCCTGTAAACTTGCGGTTCAATTTCTACGACGATGGGTTCATAAAGTGACCTGGGTGAGCGCTGCAAAGACCTGCGAGCAGCCATAACAATTAAAGTGTGCGCCGGCATCACTAAAACTTCGGTTTCCGCAAAGCGATATAAAGTTTTCACCGGACGCGGCGAAAAAAGTTCTAATCCATAGGGCCGGCTTAAGTGTTCTAAAAAACGCCGTCGCGATATCATCCCCATTAGCTGACCTCCCTCTACCAAAATCGCTCCGGGCAGCAGGGGGTTGTCAGTAAAAGCTTTCGTCAATTCTTTTCCCAACTGGTCTGATTCAATTTGAAGATCGTGAAGGGTGAGTTCTAGCAGTGTTGACTCTAAACGTAGTGCCGGCATGGAAACTTCAGACATTTCTCGCACTGATAACTCGCAAGGAAATTCCTGTTTGGCCAACATCACTTAAATAACTCCTATAATTTTATCCTAGCAAAATGCTACTTCATTTATTTAAAAATTTTAAAATCTTTAAAAAATCAAAATATTTGATTAAACTAAATAATAAACGGTTAATTTTTTACTAAACTAAATTTAATCAAATATTAACCCAATCAAAAAATTGAATTATAATTCAATACCTTTAAACCTGGAATTTTAAAAATCCATAAAATTTGTTTAAATAAGTAAAATATTGCTTGCGAAAACTAACGAAATATATAAATATTTCAGCCTGAAACTTTTGTTATCAATAAAAAATGCAATGAAAAACAAAATTTTTAATAGAGCGATACAGGCAATGACAAGCTAGAGGTAAACTTACTCTAAGCCTATCAGCAAAGAGATAAAGTAAAATTTATAATCATCTCTGCTGCAATTTTTCCAATCCATGAACGAAAGTTTGAAAGGAAACAATGACTGCTTTGATCCGCTAAAATCAGCGATTAGGGACAAGAGTTGATTTGGGGAAGTGCCACGGTAAAAACAGTTTGATTGGCAGCACTTTCTACCTGAATCGAGCCACCAATATGATTAACCAACTTTTTAACAAGCGTTAACCCTAACCCAGTTCCTCCTTGCTGCCAGCGGTCAGTTTTTGGCACCCGGTAGAACTTTTCAAAAATGCGGGGGAGTTCATCGGCGGGAATTTCCACGCCGGTATTATTCACACTCAGATAAATAACTTCTGCAGCAACACCGGCTCTGACAATGATCCGCTCTCCCGGCGGGGTGTACTTGCAAGCATTGTTCAGCAACTCCGTTACAATTCGTCCCAAACTCGCGGGATCTGATTTCAGAGCTGGCAGTTGATCACAAATTTCAACTTGCAAAATTTGCTCGTGTTCCTTTACCCGTCCATAAAAAGGTTTGATTAATGCCGGCAGCCAATCTTTTAAATCGATTGTTTCTACAACGCAAGGTTGAGCAGTTGCCTCCAATCGCTGCAAATCTAGCAAATCGTTGATTAGGCTAATTTCCCGCTCGCACTCAGTTTGTAATATTTGGAAATAGCGAGCCGCCTTCCCTCTTTCTGGCTCAGGCTTCGCCAATTCTGCCAAAAAACCATGTTTCTGATTTAATGCGATTGCCAGCATTTGAATCGCCATTTTCATATTCGATAAAGGCGTCCGCAATTCGTGGGAAACCGTGCTGAGAAATTCATCTTTCAACCAGCTTAGTTTTTGTAATTCTTCAACTTGTGCTCTCGATTCTTCATAAAGTCTGGCTTGCCGAATCCCGATCGCACACTGATTTGCTACCTGCTGCACTAAGCGAATTTCTAAATCATTAAACACATAATCTTGCTGGTTAAATAACCATAGATCCCCCAGCACGCCTTGATCATCCACAATAGGACAAGCCAAAATTGCTTTATAGCGCACCGATTCAGGGACAATTGTTTTAACAAACTTCCCTAACGCACAAAATTGAAAGTGTTCGCCTGCCAGCAGTTGCTTGTATACCCCCGGAAAGTCCGCCATTGGCACCACTTTCTCTGTGGGTGCCGGCATTGAGGTGCCATATTCATAGCAAACTGTAGCCGTTGTCTGATCAGCACTGTACAAAGCTGTATCGCAGCACTCAGCGCCCAAAACCAGAACCAACTCCCGCACCACAGTTTTTAAAATTTGGCTTTCATCGAGACTATCGCGCACTTTGTCTGTGATCCGCTTCAGCATCGCTTCAAAATCGAGCGCTTGTCGCAGCAAGCCGGTGCGTTCCCGGACTTGGCGCTCTAATTCCACATTAACTAGGCGCAATTGCTGATACAGTTCTGATTGTTGAATGGCAATTCCTACCTGCGTCGCCAGTTGTTTAAGCAACTGACTTTCTTCCGGAATCCACCGGCGGGGTTCGCGGCAGTGATGCGCGATCAGCAATCCCCACAACCGGCAATTAGAACCTGATGGTTGCGAATTCAGAACTTTGTCTGGATTGTTCATTCTGATTTCGTCATTGAGCA
Source organism: Microcoleus sp. FACHB-68 (assembly GCF_014695715.1). Classification (NCBI taxonomy): domain Bacteria; kingdom Bacillati; phylum Cyanobacteriota; class Cyanophyceae; order Oscillatoriales; family Microcoleaceae; genus Microcoleus; species Microcoleus sp. FACHB-68. Next base: position 82,798 of record NZ_JACJOT010000007.1, on the reverse strand, counting down.
AGATCGGCACCACCAAGTTCGCTCTCACCTGAAACTGAAGCAGTAAATCGATGTGGCATTGGGTCAGATTGGCAGTCTCGATGTTTTCCATCGCTCCAATGCGCCCTTGTTTGTAAAGCTCAACGCATTTTTGAGGAAAGCACGGCGCTTCAATTAACACGCCCTGCATTGCCGGCCAGTTTGCATCACGGGATTCTACCTCCACAACGCCGCTGTTATCGGGGTTGAAGCGGTAAATTAGTACCCGATCCGCTGCCAGAAATTGCCGCACTTCCTCCACTGTGGTGCTGAGAATGTGTCGAAGGTTCAGCGATTGACGAATCCGCTGGCTCATGGCTGCGATCAGTCGTTCTCGCTCAGTTTGCAGCCGCAGTACCTCGTGCGCCTGCCGGCGTGCCGTGATATCTTCGATGGTGCCTTCATAGTAGAGAAGCTCACCCGCCGCATTTTTCACGACACGCGCATTCTCAGAAATCCAAATGATACTCCCGTCGGCGCGATAAATTTGAGACTCAAAGTTTGATACAGACTGCTGCGCCTGCATGGTGGCAATAAACTCGGATCTTCGAGTGGGTTGAACGTAAATTTGACGCTCGATGTCTGTCACCTGTGCGATCAATTCTTCCGGCGTTTCGTAACCGCACAGCCGTGCCAGAGCTGGATTTGCACTAATAATTTTCCCATCTGCTGTTGTCTGGAAAATGCCTTCAATGGCGTTATCAAAAATACTACGATATTTTTCTTTGGCAATGCAAATTGCTTCTTCCATTTGCTTACGTTCGGTAATATCGCGATAAGCGCTTAAAAAAAGCTTTTTATTTTTATATCCCACGACCGAGGTAGAAACTAATAAAGTTTTTTTCACGCCATCTTTGGTTTGAATGGTGGTTTCAATCTCGCGAAATCCGCCTTTATGTGCGAGGTCTTGAATGCCGGCAAGCGCACAAGAGCAAGCTTGCGGATCGGGATACAGAAGTGAAATGAAATCAGGATAGCCGTTAGCTTCTTCTTTGGTGTAACCTGTAATTTCCTCCATTTTGGAATTAAAAACTTCAAATCGCCCTTCACCATCACTGACTGTCAATCCTTCTCCAACTGTTTCGATAACAGTTAGCCACGCATTTGCGCTTTCTTGAAGTTCTGTTTCTGCCTGTTTGCGTGTGGTAATATCTTCAATGACTGCAATAAAATATTTCGGTTCCCCTAAAGAAGTTTGAATTTTAAAAGATGAATTTTGAATAAAGTCAGACGCTAAAATTGGGAAGCCTGCACTATTTTCTCGTAGCAATGAGACGGTAAGTTTAATTAAAGCGGCTGAGTTATCTTTGCAAATTAAGCGCTTTTGTTGCGAGTATGCTTGAATTTCTCCAGCTAACAGCGCTCGAATTTCTTCACGATCTGTATCTCGATCATCTGGGTGGGTGATATCTTGAAATGTTAAGGATTGAAGTTCTGCGGCTGTATAATCTATAATATCGCATAGCCATTGATTAACCAATTGCAACCGGCCATTAAGTGCGATGTGAGCAATACCGATGCTGGCGTATTCAAATGTGGCCCGGAAATGCGGCTCATTTTGTTTGCAATTCATAAATTCTTCGCAAACAATTAGCACAAGTGGATCTGTGTTGATATTCATTTTAGCTATCAGTCCAGTGCGTTTGTAATGCCTATGTTTTTTTTGCAGGGCAATTGCTTTAACCCAAAACGACGATCCATCTTTGCAAACCAGCCGGCATTCTCCCTGGGCAACTGGTGCACATGAGTACAAAAAGGCAGTTCCGAGTGCTTGCATCCTTTCTCGATCATCTGGATGAAAAATGCTAAAAATCGCTTTGTCCCTTAATTGAGAGACTGTGTAACCGAGACAGGCAGCACCCCAGTGATTGACTGAACGGATCAAGCCGGTGGCAGTTAGGGTGAAGTAGATAAATGGGCGGCGTAGAGCGGTTTTTGCTGGTGTTTTTTCCACTTTAGTTTGGTGCAAAGTCCTCTCCAGATGTTTGTGTTCTGTATAGGAGTTTTTTTGCCGCGCCAGTCCAGAAGTCGCTTCACCCTGAGAATTTTTTTGCCAAACCCCTGAAGGATCAGGCATCATGTTGTCTGCCTCCTGCGCTTGATAAATTTAATAAGTCCTATCCTCTTCGTGGTAAGCGAGTTGGGGGATGTTGGTTGGGATGGTGATTTCGCCCAAACTTCACAAAGTATTCTCGTCTTGAAGATTGTTGCTCTAGTAGCATTTTGTTGAGGATTTAATTTAATTTGAGCTTTAAAGTTTAAAATGTTATCGGCATTGGGTGCCGGCACGGCCATTTGCTTTTCTTGGTGAGTGAAAATGCTCACTATAATGGCCTTTAATTTTTTTAGTTTAGAATGCTGAGCTGTTAGCGAGTTGTTAGGCAATGCACCGAATGGCTGTAATTTACAAACGTTAACTTTGTCGTTAGAAGAAATCCTGTTTGTCTTTGTTAACAAACCAAAACAATTTGTCAACAGTAAAATTACTGAGAATTATTAATCGTATCACAGGTTTTGATTATATTTAATAATAACTCACGACGCAGGAAAACAGAAATTCCTCAATCTCAGAGGCATTTGCTGAAGCAAATCGGCATGAGAGGATGAGATCGCTAAAAATCTGTTGTGCTGAATAGATAATACCTACACCTACCGTTAGATTTTCAGGGCTATCCTATCTAAATCGTTTATAACCGGCTAGCGCAGTTACTGTGGTGAATGTAAAAAATTAGAAACATCTAGGAGAAACCGGCAACTTTTTTTTGTGGGGAAACTTTCGGCTGCCGGCCCCAGGATCGCGATTAGCCGTCACAAGTTTGAACCACAACCCGATCACGACCGGCAGCTTTGGCTTTGTAAAGCGCTTCGTCGGCCCCTGCAATCACCTGGGCCGGCATATATTCATAACTGGGAATTATGCCGGTTACGCCACAGCTGAGGGTGACGAAGGGGGAAACTCGTGAGTTGGGATGAACCAGCTGCAATTCTCGAACGCGGGTGACAATAGACTCCGCAATAACTACCCCACCGGCAGCGTCGGTATTCGGCAAAATTATCGCAAATTCTTCGCCGCCGTAGCGAGCAACTAAATCAGTAGGTTGCTTTACCGTCTCCTTTAAGGCAACCGCCACCTCCCGCAAGCATTGGTCGCCGGCTAAATGTCCGCAGCTATCATTATAGTTTTTGAAAAAGTCAATGTCACAAAGAATGAGCGATAAAGGTGTGCGATCACAAATCGACCGTCGCCACTCTGCTTCTAGATACTCATCAAACCTGCGCCGGTTGGCCAGTTGAGTCAAACCATCCAAACTGGCTAGGCGCTTGAACTCCAGGTTTACTATCTCTAGTTGCTGATAGGTTTGATACAGCAATTGAGTAGTTTTTTCGTGAATTTGTGATTGCGCGACCAATAATTGATGCACATCTAATAACCTATAATCATGGGGTGTTACTTCAACCACAATGGGTTCATTGAGTAACTCAGCAGGCCGCTGCAATGATTGCTTTGCCGCTACGACAATATTGGTCTTGACTGGAAAAATTAAATTATCTGTTTGAGCGAAGCGGTATAAAGAGGTGAGTGCACGATTGCAAAATAATTCTAATCCGTAAGGCCGGCTGAGATGTTCCAAAAAGCGCCAGCGGGAAATCATGCCGACAAACTTCCCCTGCTCTGTCATAATCACTCCAGGCAGCAGTGGATTGTCTTGAAATCTGCGAACGGCTTCCTTACCCAGATGATAAGACTCAACCTGACACTCCCAAAGCGATAGATTTCCGAGGGTTGACTCTAAATGGAGAGCGTCAGGATATATTGGGGCAGTCGATAAATCGGATCGGAACCCACTCAGCATAATGATAAAGGCTAGCTCAAACTTTTGCTATACTAAAGTAATTTCAATGAATATTTGACTGAGTGTTATTAACTCCCCAAAAATAAACTCTATTAAAACTTATTATAAAACTTTCCTCAGTAAATATAAGTATTTCTTAAGATTTAATTTAATTTTACTTTTTCTAATCAAAAGTTTTTCAATAAATACTTGATTCTTATTGAAAATTTAAATTTAATTTTTAAATAATTTAATTTTATCTTAAATTAATCGTTCATTTATCCTTGACAGTGCTCAGCTATGCTTGCTTTTTAGAAGTCATCATATCAGAATTCTTATTCCCGAAAAATGGGTGTTTCAACCCAAATATAACTAACTCAATTATTGTTAATCTTTAACAAGCTAAGTAGGTAGCCATAATTAAATACACCCCCTGTAGTCCCCCTTACTTAGGGGACGGCGATAGCCAGGGGTTAATTAGGGCAATTTTCATGTCCAACTACTTAGTGCATGAATATTTCACTTTTAATAGCTGCAAGTGTAAAAAGCTATCGTTTTTCTTTCCTCTTACTTAAACGATGTTTTTGGGGATTTTGGCAGGTAATCTGAAAGCCGGCTGACTCTGCTTTACCTGCCATATTTTCAAGCTATAGCGCCCATAAACCTGATGCAGAAATTTGCTGATTTTTCCAAAATTAGTTTTTGGAAATAATTTCTCCATCGCCTTTCAACTGATGGTAGAAAATGATAAAACGAAGCAAACATTAACAAGAAACACTGGACTCTTCACACACTCTTGCTGAAAGCTTTACCGGCAGGATGGGAATTTCAATTAAAAACTCTGTTCCTTGCAAGGGAGTGGAAACACACCTTAATTGACCGCCATGTTTTTCAGTAATAATTTGAGAACTGATCGATAGCCCTAAGCCGGTTCCCTTGCCGGCAGGCTTCGTTGTAAAGAAAGGAGCAAATAACTGTGTTTGCACTGAAGTTGGTATGCCGATTCCATTGTCAGCAATTCTAATAATAATGCGAGAATCTTTTAGGAATTGGGTATGGATTTTAATTTGTCCTTTGTTTTTTGTCATGGATGCTTGATTCTTTGCTTTGGACAGATAACCTCGTGCGAATGATTCGTCCAAAGCATCAACGGCATTGCTAAGAATGTTCAAAAATACTTGGTTTAGCTGTCCTGCGTAGCACTCGATACACGGTAGGTTGCTATAGTCTTTAATCACTTGAATCGCTGGACGATCTGGCTGCGCCTTTAGCCGGTGTTCTAAAATCATGAGAGTGCCATCAATGCCTTCATGGATGTCTGCAACCTTTTTCTCAGATTCATCCAGACGCGAGAAGTTACGCAAACTGCTAACAATACTGTGAATGCACTCTGCACCGGCTTGCATCGAAGAAAGCAGTTTTGGCAAATCTTGAATTAAGAAATCCAGATCAATTTGCTCAATCGTTAATTGAATGTTTGGCTCCGGCTGGGGATAATGTTGCCGGTAAAGTTCCAGCAAATACAGCATATCTTGGAAATACCGGCGGGCATGAGGTAAGTTGCCTTGAATGAAATTAACCGGATTATTAATTTCATGAGCAATGCCGGCAACGAGATGCCCCAAACTCGACATCTTTTCACTCTGAACCAGTTGAGTTTGAGCCTGTTGCAATTCATGCAAGGTCAGCTCTAAATGTTGCGCCTGCTGCCTCAACTGTTGGGACGTGCACTGCAATTGTGCATTCGTCTGATAAAGCCGCTCTTGAGCCTTTGCACGTTCGATGCGGGCACCTAGAATGCGGCAAGCGGCTTGAAGTAAGTCTTGTTGAGAAGCGTCTTGAATACGCTGGAAATCAGGGGATTCTAAAGCAATGACCCCGATAACTGTACCATCTGTAGCTGGAATGGGAAAAATCCCAATCTGACCTGTTGGCGCTTGATGAAATTCTGGGACGGCACTCAAATGAGGGGGGCAGTCTTTAATGAAGGTCGGCTGAGCAGTTTCGACCACTTGCCAAAACAGCGCCTGACTTTTGGGAATGCCCCGATGTTGTACCGGCTGTGATTGAGCGCCGGCAGTTTCACAATTGCTTGCAACAAATTCAGCAGCGATCAAATTGGTCAGGGGGCAAGCTTGACAGTCTTCCCCGCCATCAATCACCTGCACATTTCCAGAGGCGGAATTCGTTGCTTGGGCCAGGTATTCCAGGGCAAACTCAGCAATTTCATTTAAATTGCTTGAACTTTGCAATAATTCAGTCAAATTTAACAAAAAAGACAGCCGCTCAACTTCAGCTTGCAACTGTTGCTGACTGGTGACATCAACCAGCAACCCATTCCAAAAAATATTCCCGTTCGCCTGTAATGAAGGCTGCGCGTCCCACTGAATCCATTTCATTTGCCCGGAGGGCAAGATAAACCGCCCAACCCACCGCCACACTTCCAGACAGTCGCCGGCATTGGAAATCGAGTCATAGAATTCTGGCCGATCATCTGGATGAATCATGGAGATCAGGATTTCAGTATCCGACTCCATCTCCCCGGCGTCCACCTCAAAAAATTCCTGAACGCTAGCACTCAAGAAAAGGAAACTGAGAGAACCGTCTTGACGCTGCAAAAATTGATAAATCAGTCCCGGTACACTTACAAAGGAAAAAGGAGATTTTTTCTCACGCCGGCACTGGATTTCTTCTGGGCGACAGCATTCGGTTACTTTCCGTTCCGGAGATGTCTGAACAGACGAAAGGCCATGATTGCTGAGTCTTTCACGAGTCATGGAGTTGCTTTATTCCCTAACAGAGGAGGCTGTACTTTCTTGAACAATAGGCTGTTTTAGAACTTACGCAGTGACCCAAAGCCACAGTATAGGTTCATCTCAATAGATGTCGCGCAGTACAACGCTTGATAAAACAAATGATGATTTATTAAAAACTCTGTGGAGAATTTGTTCTTACAAACAACTCCAATCACACGAGGCTCGTTAATTTATTTTACAGTCTAGCTTACCTTAGACCTCGATTCCTAGGCTTTAATGGAAAAAATCTGAAGATTGCTTAAACTGGGGAATGCTTATTTTTCATTAAACCAGATGGTGCTGCCGGCACATCTATCTCTAGGTTTATTGTCTTTTGTGCCCTGGGTCAATAAGACGCATGAATGATCAATTCGTCTGTTGTAACCTGCAGCTGCTATCTCGCCTGATTTTTTTGATTCTGACTCTTTTTAGCCGGTGAAGTTCCCCTGTAACTGTGTCAAAATATACAACTAAGGATAGCTGACTTACTCAAATATCTGTATTATAATCGTTTAAAGCTAATCTCTAAGCAGTTGCTCAGATATAGGCTTTCCTAAACTTAAGCTCGCTCAAGCCCTACTATTCCCCTAGCTTCAGAATTTAGGGCGCTAAACGCTATTATAGCCACGTCAAACCAGGATAGGAAAATATTTATGGATGCAAGTAGCCAAGGTGTAGGACGCTGCAAGCGTTGTGAAACGCTACCAGAAAAAATTGAAGACAGTGGAAGCCTATATCTCTGGTTTCCGATAGGACACACTCATCATAAGGTAACGTCAGCTTTATACAAAGCTCAGCTCGCTTATCAGGTGATAGAAGAAGGCAAATGCTTAAATATTATTCTTGACAAGAATAATATTGAATGCTACAAAAACTTGCTAACAACCAAGCTCACAAGTAAGGAGTTAAAAGAGACACAAGTCCTGTTGATGCCTGAGCTTCAAGAGCCGCAGTTGGGGGATTTCTCGCGGATGATGTCCCTGGAGAACTTTAACAGCCTCAACGAATCAGAGTGGTTGTTAGATTTGCTAGCCACAGAGCGGATTACCAGTCATTTTCAGCCGATAGTTTATAGCGCAGATACTTCCCAAATTTTCGCTCACGAGGCATTGCTGCGAGGTTTGGATGATGGGGGAAACTTAATTGCACCGGGGCGCATTTTTGGCCAAGCGGAAAAGGCCGGCCTTGTATTTCAACTCGATGCTTTAGCCAGAACAAGTGCGATTCGCGAAGCCAGCCGACACGGCATTAAGGAGCTAGTATTTATCAACTTCTCGCCCACTTCTGTTTACGACCCCACGACCTGTTTACGCATGACTGTGCGGGCTATTGATGAAGCGGGAATTCCTCATAATAATGTTGTATTTGAAGTAGCAGAATCAGAGCAACCCCCAGATATTCGTCACCTCGTCAAAATTTTAAAGTTTTACCAAGACGCTGGATTTCTAATCGCACTCGATGATTTTGGCAGCGGGTATTCTAACTTAAATTTAATTCACCAATTACGTCCAGACTTTATTAAGTTGGATATGCAGTTGATTCGCAATGTACATCAAGATCCTTATAAAGCACTGATTACTGAAAAGCTACTGGAAATTGCCCAGCAGTTGGAGATTAGAACAATCGCCGAAGGCATTGAATCTTTAGAGGAACTGAATTGGGTGCGCGAGCGAGGGGCAACCTTTGTGCAGGGTTATTTAATTGCCAAACCGACCTCACCGCCGCTAACAACCACGCCTTACTTAAACAGGGAATCGATGTCAGTGCCGGCATAAACAGCGCCTCAAACCCTAGTCACTCCAAAACTGATACATTCAACTCACTTGCCGGTGATTATTAAAAAAAAGTGTGACCCGTGACGATTGTCCTGATAGGATGATTTATGCTTTGCAAATCCCAGGTGGTGTGAGTTGGGCAGCTAGTTTCAGATTAATGGGCCGTGTCAGGTCAGTTTACCCGACACAGCAGTTCATCTGTTGTTTGTCTGCCCCCAAAGTGCATAAGCCATTCCAACTCAGCGATTCACTCGCATAGCAGCTTTGCTAAACCCAAAACTGCGCCCTTCTGTGCTGAGTCCAGCATTTTTAAGGAATTGGGCGTTGTAGCGGATTTGCTGCAAGCAAGCTTTAATGATGAAATGGCTTAGCACAGCATAAAAAACGTAACGCTCCTCACTCCAACCTGCATGAATCAACTCAATCAGGCGTTTACCCTGTTCTTAAGTTTATTAGTAGAGGCAATGCCCTTCCTGCTGTTGGGGGTATTGTTCTCAGGCTTGCTGCTGCTATTTATTGATGAAGGCAAACTGATTAAAGCCATGCCTCGTAACCCGCTGCTAGGGGCTTTAGTCGGCAGTTCAATCGGCTTTTTGTTTCCCGTGTGCGAGTGCGGCAACGTGCCGGTGGCGCGGCGGTTACTGATGCAAGGCGTGCCGGCACCTGTAGCGGTTGGGTTTTTACTAGCAGCCCCCACCGTTAACCCGATCGTACTGTGGTCAACTTGGATCGCCTTTCGAGATCAGCCGGAAATTGTCGTGCTGCGCGTGCTGTTTAGCTTACTCATTGCCACCACAATTGGCTGTGTATTCAGCGCCCAAGCTGATTTACGTCCGTTGTTGCAGCCGGCACTTGCCCGCGCCATGCCTCGCTATAACCCACCCAAACCGCAACCCTCAGCCATAGGTGGATCTGAATTAACATCCCCTCTGTTGCAGTCTGGGACATTTTTGCTCGGTGATCCGGGAATGCCGGTGCGGATGGACCCCGTAGTTTTGCAAGCCTCCTTAGCTGCCACCGCAACCGCAAAGAAACCCCTGCCATACCAACTGCGACTGCTGTTAGAAAATACAGTGCAAGAACTGCGGGAATTAGGCGCGGTATTAGTCATCGGAAGCGCCATCGCCGCAATCATTCAAGTCGCCGCGCCTCGCGAACTCATCCTCAGTTTAGGGCAAGGGCCGGTTACTTCGATTCTGGCCATGCTAGTGCTTGCCGCTGTCGTGTCAATTTGCTCAACAGTAGACTCATTTTTTGCCCTTTCTTTTGCCTCAACCTTTACGAGTGGATCATTGCTAGCCTTCTTGGTATTTGGGCCAATGATCGACCTCAAAGGCATCGGTCTAATGTTGTTGCTTTTCAAGAAAAAAGCTGTCATTTATTTATTCGTTCTCGCCGGCCAATTAACTTTTCTGCTGACCTTGCTTGTCAATTTACATTTTAGTTAGCCGTAAGCAAGCGACGATGAGCTGATCAAAACTGAGAATTATGAGTGCAACTGAAAAGTTAAAACGCGATTCAGCGTTCAACAAATTTCAAAATATATTCCTGCCTTGGCTGGATATTTTGGCAATTGCAGCTTGGGGCGTAATGATGCTGAAATACTGGCTCACCGGCAAACTCTATTTGCTGATTCATCCAGATTATTTTTGGCTAGTAATCGTTGCAGGGTTTGCGTTTTTAGGAATCAGTGGTTTCAAGGCATTGGAACTTATCGGGCAATTATTTAAACGTAAAAAAAATGCCGCGCCTCAGTTGCCGACCGTCGCTCATCTTAGTTTGTTTCCCCCCGGTTTAGGTAGTGGGTTATTACTGCTATCGGCAATCTTGGGTTTACTCATCACACCTCAAGTATTTGCCAGTCAAACGGCACTTGATCGCGGCATTACAGAGTCTTTAACAACAACCAGGGCGCAGCCTCAATCATTTCGTCCTGCTAGCAACCCGGAGGATAGAACACTGATAGACTGGGTGCGAACCTTGAATGTTTATCCAGAACCCGATGCTTATACCGGCCAAAAAGTTAAGGTTCAAGGATTTGTCATTCATCCCCCAAACTTGCCCGATCAATACTTCACGATCGCGCGTTTTATCCTCACCTGCTGCGCTGCGGATGCTTATCCAGTTGGGTTGCCGGTGAAGTTACCTCAAAGCCGCACTGCTTATCCGCCTGACACTTGGTTAGAAATTGAAGGTCAAATGATTACTGAAAATCTCCAAGATAAGCGCCAGCTTACTATCGAAGCAACAGCCCTGAAAAAGATACCGAAACCCAAAAATCCTTACGATTATTAGTGAGCATCTATTATTTGTCATTTGTGTAATTCAAGAATAAATGACAAATAAAAGTTTGCTAATGAAACAGCCAAGTGGTGAAAGAATATTTTTGTCCTTTCAGCACCGGCAGCGATTGATGAGGGTGGGTGTAATAAGCGGGAAAAACCAGAACATTTCCGAGTTTGGGTTGAACTTTGATGTTTTGCCGGTCAAAAAACGTCTCTCCACCTTCAAAATCTTCATTCAAATAGCCAATTACGCTAATATCTCGAATCGGAATTCCCTTGCCGGCTTCCTCTAGTCGGCTGCTTAATAGCAAATTATCCACATGGCGTTTGTAAAATTGTCCCTCTTTATAGCGAAGAATCGAACAAGTTTCTGCATCGGGAAATTGGATACCATAGTGCTGATACAGCAATTTTTGAATCACAGCAACCTGATCCAGTAACAGCCAATTTGTAGAGTCCAAAAGTGAGTTATTTTCTAGCCGCAACAAGTCATTACTGCGAATTTGCGGATCAACCGTTTCCAGTTCAATTCCCGCTGGGCTAAATTGAGCTAATTCTGCAACCTGAATCAAATGAGCGCACAGAGATGGATCGAGCAATCCCTCGACGATAAAAATTTCAGCACCTAATTCTGTTAAAGATGGAGCGACCATTGGATTTAAAATCAGAAATTTTAACTTTAAAGGAGAAAATTGATTATAAAATCTATAATAAGATAGCCGTTAAGCAATTGGCAACTCACTGAATAATCAAATTAAAATTTTAGATGAAGGAGTGAGTGGTAAAATTTATAAGAGCAAAGAAAATAAGCAACCGAATCCTGAACCAAACTCAACAGCCGGTTAGCAAATCTTAAAATTAATCGCAGCGCCCAAATTGTGCCCGATCAAAAACCTGCCTAACTCCGATCCGCTCAATCTAAAAAGTGATAAGCCCTTAAGCAGATGTCAAGCTCAGATGTAAAGTCTAAATCATTTCTCCAACCGATTGACCGGGTAGCTATTATCCTGATGCTAGTGCTGAGTGTGCTAATCGGGTTGTTGTTGTGGCAGGGAGATCGGACTGTGCCTCGTGTGCGGGATTTTAGCTGGCAGGGTAAACAAGTTGGGGCGGAAGAGAAATCTTTTATCGTTACCTTCACGCGCCCAATGGATCGCGCCAGTGTGGAAAAGAACCTGCGAATTGAGCCGCCTCTGGAAGGTAAAATAAGCTGGGCTGGAAGAAGAATGGCTTATACGCTGGAAAGACCGGCTCCTTATGGTAATTCCTATGAACTGCTGCTACAGGGGGCGCAGGAACGCTACAGCCGTAATACCGGCAAAGGAGCGCAAATTCAGCCGTTTACAGGTAAGTTTAGCAGCCGAGATCGGGCGTTTGTCTATCTCGGTGTCACCGGCACAGAAGCCGGGAAATTAATATTAGTCAATCTTTCCCAGCAGCAGCAAGCAATTGCCCTCACCCCGCCCGATTTAATGGTGATGGACTTTAAGCCCTATCCAGCCGGTGATCGCATTTTATTTTCTGCTCAAGAACGCTCAAAAACTCAGCAAAACGCGTTTGATGCCCAGCTTTACACCGTCACAACCGGCATTCATCCAAATTCACCTGGAGAATCTTCTTCAAGTTCTGAACCCCCTGGAAAAATTGACCGAGTTTTAGATAGCAAAAATTACCAAAATCTTAAATTTGATTTGTCGCCCGATGGAAAAACCGTTGTAGTTCAGCGCGTGAGCCGGCGCAATCCAGGCAGCGATTTTGGGTTATGGGTTATTCAGCCGCCGGCAGAAGCTAGACGTCTGGAAAGCCAACCGGGAGGCGAGTTTGTGATTCATCCAGATGGAAATTCTTTGGCAATTGCCCAAGGACAAGGGATCGCAATTTTACCACTGCAACCGGAAGGGAAATCTCAGATAAAACCGCTTGATTTTTTGCCTAAATTTGGCAGATTACTCAGCTTTTCTCAAGATGGTTCAGCAGCAGCAATGGTGCAATTTAATCAGGATTACACCCGCTCGCTATTTTTAGTAACAAACCAAGGGGTTCAGAAAGAACTGCTGCGGACAACCGGCTCAATTATCAGCGCTCAATTTGATCCACTAAAGCAAACCCTTTACTGTCTACTGACGCAGTTGGTAACAAATACCAAGGAATACCGAGAAGAACCTTATATCGCAGCAATCGACCTGGAAACAGGGAAGCAGACACCGCTAGTATTGCTACCGAAACAGCGAGATGTGCAAATAAGTGTAGCAACAGATGGATTGGCAATTTTGTTTGATCAAATTGTCATTGATCGACAAAACCAAACTTTAGGAATCTCCCCCCGTACAGATGCCGGTGAAACCATTACAACCAGTAACCTGTGGTTGCTGCCGGTGATGCCTTTGTCAGAAGATGCTGACAGCAAAATACAACCCGAACAACTACCTTTTGCCGGGTTGCGTCCTCGATGGTTGCCTTAATCTCGTTCCCAAGCGCCTCTAACGGTTAACTTTATCTGCGGTTAAAAAAATCAACCTTGGCAGAAACACTAATAAACCGCACGCTGCTAAAAAAAAAACAGGATGAAGTTAAAACAAATAACTTCATCCTGCTCTTTTAAAAACCTCGATCCTTTGTCCCTTATTTCGTTGCGGTAGCCGGCTGAACGGCTGGCTTTTTCTGACCGAGCATTCGCTCAACACTCATGGCAGCCACACCCAACGTTACCAAAACCATGCCCCCAATTTGCTTGCTTTGCAAAGTTTCCTGAATCAGCAAAAAGCCAAACAAAGCCGTCAACGCCGGCCCGCTTGTGCCAATAATTGAAGCTAACGCCGCACCGGCATAACGGATCGCAAAATTATTTAACAGGTAACTAGCGAGGGTAAACAACCCTAAAACAATTCCACTCACCACTAACTGGGGCCACAAACTTGAATCAACCTGCACTGCCAAATTGCTTGGTAAAGGCACTAGCAAACTGACACTACAAAAGATCAAAATCGAGAGGAATCCTACCAGCGTAAAAGGAATGGGGTGCAGCTTTTTCTGTCCCAACTGCGCCATTAAAACGTAGCCGGCAAAGGTGATACCAGCACCCACTGCGGCACCAACACCAAGCTGAAGATTTCCAGCGGCACCGGCTGTAACACTAGGCAGCGCCAAGACACCCCCGCCAGTAATTACGCACATGGCCAAAATACGAATAATCGTGGGCCGATCACCAAACAGCGCCCAAGAAGCGAATACCGTCACAATTGGGTAAATAAAGAAAATCGTGATCGCAATGCCGGTGGGAATATTTCCGATGGCAATATAAATCAGGACTTGAGAGAGAAACAAAAAGAAACCACTGCCGATAACTTTTGCCCACTGAGAACTATCTCCAGACGAGACAAAACGTTTCATGTCTTGCCACACCTGCGGATAGAGGAACGTTGCCAAAATCGGCATCACAGCGATCACAACAATTGTTCGCAGCAACAGAATCAATAGCGAATTTCCAAATCCAGGGGTGATTACTCCCGGCAGATCGAAAAGCCCAAGGATTCTCCGAGTCGGAAATGCCGAACTCTTGAGAATAATCTTCAGGCAAACATTAAATAACGACAGCACCATCGAAGAGATCAGCGCTAGCACCAAACCCACCTGAACCAAAGAAGCGGGTTTTGCCGGCGGAGTCGTTGCGGCTGCCGGTTGAGCAACAGGTGCCTCTGACACTGGCGGAACTGGTGCAATGGGCGGCGTTCTTTCCCCCAGCCTATCCAGCACGCCGGTGCTATTAGAACCTTGCAGTTGGCCCAACTGAGCCGGCATCGCGCCTTGCAAAAGACGCTGGATGTCTTCTTGTGTGAGGTGAGCCGTTGTGTGCAGCGGACTCGCTTCATTTTGGAGCTGTTCAATCAAACGATTGACCAGTGCCTCCAAAATCACCTCTCCTTGCTGCTGCAAGCTATTCAAGCGGTTGAGCTGTTCGCTCAGGGCACTTTGATTGTTGTCGATCTCCGCTTGCACCGCCTGATAATTCTCCATCAGCGTGCCGTCCATCGATGCCAGCAAGACTCCACTACCCTTGCGCTGATTACGAGAAGCAGACGTGTCCAAGCTTTGTGCTTTGATTGAGGCATCGCTCAACGAGAGGCGAAGGGTATCAGCCATCTGGTCAAGCCGAGTTGTCAGGCGTTCTTGCAGTTGGCTGGCTACAATTTCGGCAAGTTGCTGAGCTAGCTGTTGTTGCTGAGCGTTGTTTTGCTGGGATATGCCTTCAATTTGCTGCAAACGCAACTGCTGCTGTTGAATTCGCAGCTTGTCGATATCTTCATTCAGGCGTGATTTTTCCCCCAGCAGCCGCGTGATATCCTGCGCTACCTGGAGAATTAAATCTTGCTGTAGATGTTTCAGCTCCTGAGTCACTGCCCTCAGAGCGGTTTCTACTGCCCTAGGATCGCCTGCTGCAAAGTTTTCCGGTCGGTTGTCCAGTGGCCCCATCAGTGTTTAACCTCTAGTCTATTGCCGTCAAAGGTTTTAAGTTGGAACTGAATCAGTTTTATCAATGTTGCTATGTATTTTGGCAAATCAAGTCCGAGTTTGGACTCAGTACGCCTTAAAGAAATGTGTTTTTCTCTCTCAGACCTCATTTTTACAGGTTGCGGGAATCATTTTGCCCAACTTTGTAAAAGATGGAACATAAGTTTGGCAATTGTGTTACCGTAGCAGGTCTGGCACCCTTGTACTGCTTCAAAATCCATACAATTGCATCGGGCGGTTGAGGCGCTCGCCTTAAGAGCATTTTGTGGGATCAAAGGCTATCTCCACCGGCACTCGCCAAGCGCCTGAAGTTGAGGTGCCGGCAAGTGCGAACTGTGTTTGGGTTTTCTCCAGCGATGGCTATCTACAGGAGCTGACGCGCAAGGGCAAAAATGCCGGCACTCAAGCCGGCGGCAATTGGCACGGTAATTACCCAGGCTAAGAAAATTCCCTGAAGAGTTTGGAAGCGAATCGGAGTTTGAGAGCCGGTTTTGAACAAGCTTTGGACAAGCCCAATTCCTATAACTCCGCCAACTAGAGCGTGAGAAGTCGAAACCGGCAGTCCTAATCTGGAGGCGATTAAAACTGTGGTGGCTGTGGCTAATTCCGCGCAGAAACCGCCACTTGGCTGTAGGGGAATGATATCTTCCCCGACTGTGGTAATTACTTTTTTCCCCAAAACCGCTAAACCGGCAACGATGCCGGCACCCCCCAGCACTAAAATCCACAGAGGGACGGTAAAACCGGCTGCGGGAACTGAGCCGGTGTTGCGAATGTAAGCGATTGCCGCTAAGGGTGCTACAGCATTACCCACATCATTCGATCCGTGGGCGAAGGCAACGAAGCAAGCGCTTAAGATTTGAAACCGTGCCAATTGTCGTTCGACGGTGAGTGCTGAACTCGATGAGGCAAGGGGAAGTTCAGTAGCCGGCGGCGAGTTTAAAGTTTCTCCGGTTTTTGCTTTTGCCTTGTCTAACTGTGCCCAACTCATTAATGTCAGGCAAACTGCCGCACCGGCACCGATCGCCAAAGGCAAATCATGGGCGGGAATATTTAAACCGAAACGGTTGACGAGCCAAGCGTGCACAGGGGCGCTGAGGGTGGGCAGTACAATTACCCCAAATACACCCAGCAGTGCTGAACTAAGCCAGGGAATCCATTCACGTAGCTGGTGCATCGGCTCACTGCCATCGAGAATCCATCGTTTGACGGCGCTGTAGAAGCCGGCGGCGATGATGCCACTCACGAAGGGTGTTGCGATCCAGGTGAGGGAAATTGTGCCAATATCTGACCAGTTAACCGCGCCCACACCGGCTGCTACCCAAGTGAAGCCGGCAATTGCGCCAACCACCGCATGGGAGGAGGAAACCGGCCAGCCCCGACTGGTTGCGACTTGCACCCACAACCCGCAGGCTATCATCACTGAAACCATGCCGGTGAGTAGGACGGTTGGTTGGGCGGCAAATACAGCAGGATCAACAATTTGAGTGGCGATGGTGCTGGAGACGCTTTGGCCAAATAACACAGCGCCGGTGAATTCTAGGATGCCGGCAACAACGAGCGCTTGCCGCAGGGTCAGTGCTTTTGACCCCACAGAGGTTCCCATCGAGTTGGCTACATCGTTTGCCCCTAGGTTCCAGGCAACATAAAAGGCGAGCAGTGGTAGCAAAACAGCCATATCGATTTTAGGGGTTCAGATTGGGGATTAAGGAATGAACTCTCTAAATATGATACGGTTTCATTTGTTGGCCTTGATTTTGATCAATCCAAAGGATTGTATCTAATAAGTCTTTCTGAAGTCCCTTTTGCCGGCCAATTTTCCAGCTCTTGTATCTGGAGCGTCCTACCGGGCCATTAACGCTTCTGAAATATTTCAGAAATCTTCTAGACTTCTTGCTCGCGCTCGATGTAATATAAGAAATTGTGAGTTTTTTAAGCGATATGAACGCTGAAGCGATTATCCGCTCGATAGAATCAGAGCATTTAAAATCGAATCTGCCAAACATTAACGTTGGCGATACCGTCAAAGTTGGCGTAAAAATCAGAGAAGGCGGAAAAGAACGGGTTCAGCCCTATGAAGGAACCGTGATTGCCAGACGGAACGGAGGCATCAGCGAAACCATCACGGTGCGGAAAGTCTTCCAAGGTGTTGGCGTTGAGCGTGTGTTTCTTCTCCATTCCCCCAGAATTGAGAGCATACAAATTTTGCGTCGCGGTAAGGTACGTCGTGCTAAACTGTATTACCTGCGTGATCGCGTTGGTAAGGCAACCCGACTCAAGCAACGCTTTGATCGGCCTTTTTAGTTTCAATTTAAGCTTGGCAGTCTGGCAATTAATGCCGGAATGCGTTAAAATAAAAAACGCGAAGGGTAAATGCCAAGCTCAAACTCAACCCGTGCGCTCTTAGTTCAGTTGGTAGAACGCAGGTCTCCAAAACCTGATGTCGGGGGTTCAAGTCCTCCAGGGCGCGCTGAACGATTCTCATAAAAGTTCTGCCCGAAAGTGTCTTGAGAGCTGTTAAGTTAGCGATCAGACGAGTAAGCTTTCGGGTAGCCTTATTGTGAGGGGGGTTCAAACAAGAGGAAAGGCATCCGTCTCTCAAGGCCGCAGGTGGGTGAAACTCGGATCAACAGCCGATCGCCATACCTGAGAATACAGGCAAAGAGAAGATAGTCGCGATCAAGCGTTGCGATATAATTCAAAAAGTAACTCCTGCCGGCTCACAGAGTACAAGGTGACAAGAAACTAGCATCCAAGAGTTGGCGCTAGCCGGCGTTAAACAAGGACTGTAAAACACTCATTTGTACTCAGTGAAGTAAAAAACCGAAACCTGAGTCAAGTTAACTAGACTTTTCTTAGGCAGGGGCGAGCTTTTACAAAAAAAAACAGGTTTCTAGGTTCCTGGCCTTAAGGCAGTTAAAAACCAAGCGATCAACCATTAACGGAGGGCGGCAATTTCCCTGAGTACAAGCCGAATAGGTGGAACGAAGGCTGCATTGCCGCAATGAGATGGCCAAGAAAAACGAAGCAGAAGTACAGCAAAATCCCCCCACAGGGTTTAATCTGAGAACCTTTTTTGAAGAAACAAAAGAGGAACTGGGAAAAGTCGTTTGGCCCTCCAGGCAGCAATTGATTAGTGAATCGCTTGCCGTTCTTTTGATGGTAACTCTTGCGGCAACTTTCATCTACCTGGTGGATAACTTGTTTAATTGGGCAGCTACACAGGTGTTTAGATGAGTTTTGCATCAGACGAATCGGGTTATTCAACGCAACAGGAAGAAACGACAGAATCAACTGCAACCTCGGAAAAAGAGGCACGTTGGTATGCCGTTCAAGTCGCATCTGGCTGTGAAAAGCGGGTGAAGGCTAACCTGGAACAGCGCATTCAAACGCTGGATGTTGCTGACCGGATTTTTCAGATTGAAATCCCGCAGGCACGAGCGATCAAAATCCGCAAGGATGGTTCGCGAGCAGATGGAGAAGAAAAAGTTTTCCCCGGCTATGTGCTCGTCAAGATGATGATGGATGATGACAGCTGGCAGGTTGTCAAAAACACCCCAAATGTGATTAACTTTGTCGGGGCAGAGCAAAAACGTCGCTACGGGCGCGGACGCGGACACGTAAAACCGATGCCGCTAAGCTTCTCGGAAGTTCAACGCATCTTCAAACAAGCTGAAGAACAACTGCCGGTTGTGAAAATCAACATGGCAGTGGGCGACAAAGTTGTGGTGCTTTCCGGTCCCTTCAAAGAATTTGAAGGCGAGGTGATTGAAGTGAGTCCAGAACGCAGCAAACTAAAAGTGCTGCTGTCGATCTTTGGACGCGACACGCCGGTAGAATTGGAGTTCAATCAGGTTCAGAAACAGAGCTGATAGATAGATGGCAAAGAAAGTTGTTGCGGTCATTAAGTTGGCCATCACGGCGGGGAAAGCCAATCCGGCTCCTCCGATTGGGCCAGCCCTGGGTCAGCACGGCGTTAATATTATGATGTTCTGCAAAGAATATAACGCCAGAACATCTGACCAAGCAGGTCTGGTCGTGCCGGTAGAAATTTCTGTCTATGAAGACCGCAGTTTCACCTTTATACTGAAGACCCCACCGGCTTCAGTGCTTATTCGCAAGGCAGCCGGTATCGAACGCGGTTCAGGCGAACCGAACCGCAAGAAAGTTGGGTCGATTACGCGAGCACAGCTCCGCGAAATCGCCGAAACTAAAATGCCGGATCTCAACGCCAACGATGTTGAAGCTGCAATGAAAATTGTAGAAGGAACCGCTCGCAATATGGGCGTTGGGGTTGCTGATTAGGCGATTTTCAATTTAGGTGGCGAATCAATCGGCGCACCCGCGCATCCTTGTATTGTTTCGCTAATTACCCATTATCGGGGGAGAGGCAAGACCTCGTGATTAACCCCAGGAGAGACAAATGGCGAAAAAACTATCGCGTCGATTACAAGAACTCACAAAGAAGGTCGAAGATCGGCCTTATGAACCGTCAGAAGCAATCCAGCTGTTGAAGGAAACTGCTACGGCCAAGTTTCCTGAATCTGCGGAAGCTCATATTCGGTTAGGCATTGACCCCAAATATACAGACCAACAGCTACGGACAACAGTCGCACTGCCCAAGGGAACAGGTCAAACGGTTCGGGTGGCTGTGATTGCGCGGGGGGAAAAAGTAACGGAAGCCTCCAGCGCCGGCGCGGATGTTGTCGGTTCTGAGGAACTGATTGACGAAATCCAAAAAGGCCGGATGGACTTTGATAAACTGATTGCGACCCCGGATGTGATGCCGCAGGTGGCAAAACTCGGTAAGCTATTGGGTCCACGCGGTTTGATGCCATCCCCAAAAGGTGGTACGGTAACTTTCGATCTTGCCGGCGCAATTGCAGAGTTCAAAGCTGGTAAACTGGAGTTTCGTGCAGACCGCACCGGCATTGTTCACATCTTGTTCGGTAAGGCTTCTTTTACCCCAGAAGACCTGCTGTTGAACTTGAAAGCCGTGCAAGAGTGCATAGACCGTAATCGCCCGACAGGCGCGAAAGGCCGGTATTGGCGCACTGTGTATATATCCGCCACAATGGGTCCATCGATTCAAGTCGATGTCAGCACCCTGCGCGACCTAAAAATGACTGATGCAGCCTAAGAAAAGTTTAAATTTTGGATGTTGAATTGTGAATGAATTCAAAATTCAAAATTGACAACTCAGCATGAATTAAATAGGCGATCTCCAGAGACAGCAGGAGCCAATGGCTTAATTTCCTGCCGAGGTTTGCGCCCTAAACTCCTGAATAGCCAATGTTGTGGCTTTTACCAACATGGCATCAGGAGTGTGGGTAACCCCGGCAGAATGTCCGGGGTTTTTGATTGGTTGGTTTGAAAGACGAAGAATGAATTTTAACTTCTGACTTTTGACTTTCTGCCAACGTTACCCAGTTAAGGAGGTGAAAGAACAGTGGGTAGAACATACGCAGAAAAAAATGCGGCGATTGCTGAACTCAAAGAAAATTTGAGTCAGTCTCAAATCGCAATTGTGATTGACTACAAAGGACTCTCTGTAGCTGAGATCACAGATTTGCGAAAACGGCTTCGCCCCACCGGCACGACTTGCAAAGTCACCAAAAACACGTTGATGGGACTTGCAGTTGACGGTGACGATAACTGGCAACCGATGCAGGAATTGCTCAAGGGTTCTTCCGCTTTTCTGCTCGTTAAAGAAGATGTCAGCGGGGCGATTAAAGCTTACCAAGACTTCCAAAAAGCGAGTAAGAAGACTGAACTTCGCGGTGGCGTCATGGATGGACGGCTTCTCAGTGAAGCCGAGCTTAAGGCCATTTCGGATCTGCCATCCAAAGAACAGCTCATCGCCCAAATTGCCGGCGCTATCAATGGCTTGGCGACGAAACTTGCTGTCGGGATCAACGAAGTTCCATCTTCCCTTGCCCGTGCTCTTCAAGCTGTGTCCGACAAGGAAAACAAGGAAGACAACCAAGAAGCCGCTTAGTTTTCAGCTATCCGGTTTCTGTCTAAAGCTTTGCTACTCGTTAATTGGGTGAACTAAGGTAATCCATTAGCACTCAACCATTAGCGAATCGCAAATAAAAAATGACCACTGACTTACAAAAACTAAAGGAGTTAAGGAATGTCTGCAACAACCGATGAAATTTTGGATAGATTGAAATCTTTGACTTTGCTGGAAGCCGCTGAGCTCGTCAAGCAAATTGAAGAAGCATTCGGCGTAAGCGCCGCCGCACCGGCTGGTGGGATGATGATGATGGCACCAGGAGGAGCAGCAGCAGCTCCTGCAGAAGAAGTAGAAGAACAAACCGAGTTCAGTGTCATCCTCGAAGAAGTCCCTGCCGATAAGAAGATCTCTGTACTGAAGGTTGTGCGGACACTCACCGGCTTAGGCTTGAAAGAAGCCAAAGACTTGGTGGAATCTACACCCAAGCCGGTTAAGGAAGGCGTTGCCAAGGATGCCGCTGAAGACGCTAAGAAGCAGCTCGAAGAATCTGGCGCAAAAGTGTCTATCAAGTAATTTCAACGGCTTTGCCCCTGATTATTTCTGTGCTGCTTTTCCCTAGGGAAAAAAGGAGAAGATTTCGTGAAAATTAGTTATCTTCTCCGAACAACAGTATGAGAGAAATTTAAAGTGGCAAACCAATACCCTGTTGGGTTTTAAATCGAGGAGTCTCTGTGAGGCTCCTTTTTTTATGATTACTGGAAAGGAGAAAGAAATAGGAATTGATTGAGTGCAGTTAACCGATGAAAAATTTATAAAAAGTTTGAGAACTATCGGCTTTAAAAAACAAAGGGTTCTCTATCTCTAAAAAACCAAGTTTCCGGCACGATGATATTTTCAATGGTTGCTTAAAACTCTTGTGTAGATGTTCGCAAGCGAAGCAAATAAGTTTGCATATCGGGCAATCCACTATCTAGCATACGCTGACGAATGGATCTGGCAATAGTGCTAGAACCTAATGATTGCTTCTAAGCCAATTTTTTCTCTGAGCAAGGCTTCAATCGCTTCTTGGGTCATAATTATCCAAAATCAAAGAAAATCGTAAAATTACTATTTTAATTAACTTTAATCAGCCAAGTTCGACATTAAATAATGACTTTGTGACTCAGGCAGTAGAGATTCTACTCGGACACATTGAATGATTCCTTGCTCATCTATAATTATTTTACCCCGATAACGCGATTGATTGATATTAATTCCTGAATCCACAAATTTATTGTCTGAGTAATCAGTAATTTCTGTGACTCGTTCTGCCAAGATCGCTAAAAAGCTTGAAGGGCGCTCTCCAATTAGATAATGAACAATTATAATTCTCGTACTTAAGAAAGGCCGGCAGGAATACCCTTGGAGGATTTGGCAAATATCAATCATCGGCACAATTTCACTGCGATAGTTAAACAAGCCGGCAAAATATTCAGGGGTCTGGTGGAGCTTTGTTAAAGCAACAACCGGCAGCACTTCTACAACCCGGCTGATTTCTCAAGCATATCGCTCATTGCCGGCATAGAAGATCAACATTAGCATAATGACTTTGATCCTCCAACTTGATAGACTTAGTTAAGTATTCCCACTCTTAGCCGGCAAGGCAACAAATAAGCATTTTAATTGTACTTAACTCTATTCATATTTATCATATAAAAAATTTAGAAAGTTCGGGAGTCTGCCGATTAATTGCCGGCTTCCATCGGCGACTGTGCGTTATTCAAAACACTCTACTCTCAGGACTTGCTATCACACAGCAAACGTTCGCTCTCCGTTACATTCGCGCTAGTCTGTAAATAATCATGTAGCAAGCCACAGGCACGTCTGACTAAATCATTGAGATCCAAATTCCATAAAATAACTGTTTTGTCATCATGTGCCGAGGCAAGCACTTTGCCATCTGGACTAAAACTAATCTCTAAAATCCCAGAATTTTGCTCTTTAAGCGCTTTGAGCAAAGTGCCATCAAGACTCCACAGTTTCACCCGACTGTCCCAACCGGCAGAGGCAACCGTTTGACCATCCGGAGAAAAAGCGACACTGGTTACACTATCGCTGTATCCTTTCAACAAGGTTTTGGGGGGACTGCCATCAAGAGGCCAAAGCTTAACCGTATTATCCCAACTGCCGGTGGCAATGAGTTGTCCATTGGGTGAGAAACTGACAGTGGTGACATAGGATCGATGCCCATGTTCCCCCCCCAAAGTTCTCAGCAGTTTCCCCTGCAAGTTCCAGAGTTTAACTGTTTTATCATCACTGGCAGAAGCAATTAGCCGGCCATCTGGGCTAAACCTGACACTATTGACACGCTCGCCGTGACCACTGAAAATCTTTAGCAACTCACCGCGTCGAGTCCAGAGTTTGACCGTATGATCTTTGCTGCCGGTGGCAAGTAGCTGACCGTTGGGGCTAAAACTTACACTGTAGAACGCATCGCGTCCAGAGAGGGTTTTGACCAACTGGCCCTCCCGGTTCCAGAGTTTCACCGTATTATCTAAACTCGCGGAAGCGATCATCTGGCCATCTGGGCTAAAAGTGACATTGATGATGCGATCATTGTGACCTGTCAGGGTTTTGTAGGGAGCGTTTTGAAGTTGCCCGATTGTATTGCGTAACCACAATTTCACGGTCTTGTCGCGGCTGCCGGTGGCAATTAACCCGCCATCAGGACTGAAACTAACGCTAGTCACCCGATCACTATGACCCTTGAGTGTTGCCGGCTTGGTGTCGTAAGTGGCCCAGAGTTTCACCGTTTTGTCTAAGCTTCCCGTCGCAATTAGTTCCCCATCCGGGCTAAAACTGACGCCGGTGACACGACCACTATGGCCCTCTAAGGTTTTCAGCAATGTACCATCCATCTGCCAGAGTTTCACCGTCTGGTCATCACTTGCCGTGGCGATTAATTTGCCATCCAAGCTAAAACTAAGGCTATAAACGGCTTTTTTATGGCCGATCAACGTATTTAGTAAGGTGCCATCTGGCTTCCAAAGTTTCACCGTGGTGTCTCTGCCGGCAGTTGCGAGCGTATTGCCTTGCGGACTGAAACTCACCGCCATCACCCAGTCGCTATGGCCCGTTAACGTCTTTACCTTCGTCCCGTCCAGCTTCCAAAGTTTTACGGTTTTATCATCACTTGCCGAAGCAATTAACTGCCCATCCGGCGAGAAACACACCCACTCCACCGGCCCGCTATGGCCGGCTAGGGTCGCAATTAACGTGCCATCTGGCTTCCAGAGTTTCACCGTTTGGTCATGGCTGCCGGTGACAACCCGCTGCCCATCTGGGCTGAAATTAACGCTATAAACGCGATCTGCATGACCGTTCAGCGTTGTCACCAGTGTGCCGTCCAGTTTCCAAATTTTCACCGTTTTATCCCGGCTAGCAGAGGCAACTAGCTGCCCATCTGGACTAAAACTCACACGCGTCACACTATCGCTATGCCCAGAAAAAACACTGATTTGTCTACCGTCACGACTCCAAAGTTTCACTGTATGGTCATTTCCCCCTGAAGCAAGCAACTGGCCATCTGGAGAAAAACTCACACTCCAAATACTATCCCGATGCCCCTCTAGGCGATTGCGTTCTCTGACCCCATAAACCGCTTGTTGCAAGGCTGTCACCACCCGAATTCGATTATCCGGTTGTGGTTGGGCCACTGATTCCAGCGTTTTTCTGGCCCACAAACTTTCGATCAGCGCATCAAATTCTTGATGGGTGTTAAACAGATATTCAGAATTGTTGACATGAGCCTTGAGATTCGCTTTGGTTTCAGCGATTTCTGCTTCTTGCTTCAGGATTTCTGCTTTTTGTTTTAACGCTTCTGCACGTAGCCAAAATCCGCAAGTGAAAAATGCCAGCAGTAAAAATAAGCCGCCGGCTGCTGCAAATAGCAGTTTTTGCGTTTCGCTTCTTTTTAGCTGTTCTCTTTGCTGCAATTGCTCTCGACTTTTGTACTCTTGATGGATAAAATCAACAAGATAATCATGAACTAATTGATAATGATCTGCCGGCTCTTCCCGGTGATGAAACACTAGACCTGAACCGACTAAAATCTCTAAGATTAAGTTTAATTTGTTAGCCTTAAATGTCAAGGCTGCCGCCAAGTCATGTTTAGTCTTGAGGGGGCGTCTGCCTTCGGCATCTGTGAGCGAAAATAATACTGTCCAAGCCGCTTCTTCATTTTCTGGCCCACAATCGCCGATGACTTGCTTAAGGGAGCGCTGAACTAATTTTGCTTTGGGATTATCATCATCAAGGCTGCGGTATTGTTCTAGGGTGGTAATTTTATCTTCTTGCAACTGAGCACCGACCACCTGCAACTCAATCGGACGCACAGTTTCTCGCTCACTGAGAAGGTTGTTGACTAAGGCATCAATTAAGGCTTCTTCTAAGTAAAACTGAGAGCCTTCAGTTAAGCTTTTCAAAACATTTTTGGCTTCAGTTTCAGAAAAGTTTTTGATAGGATAGCGAATTTCCTTATCTAAAATATTGTTATCAATGGCATCTAAGTTTAAATCGTTGAAGCCTTCATACTCCAGCAAATAGTGAAGATAATCTTCCCGTAAAGATAAGATAACCTTGACAAAAGGAATGTTGAGACAGTCGCGCAAAAATTCAAAAAACGGTCGTCGATTAATGGGAAGTTGATCAACAAAGAAAAATTCTTCAAATTGGTCAAAAATTAGCACAGTCAGCCGGTTGCGGTCGGCATTTTGACGCAGTTGTTCAAGAATGGCATCTTTTGAATTAAACGGGGGGGAGAGGGGGAAGGCGTCACTGATCGCGCTTGTCTCTTCTGGGGTTGTTTGCTGAAGTGCTTTGGCTAACTCTCTGCCTAGGGCAACCATCCAATCTGTGTAAACTCGCAGCACCACCGGCAAGGCGACGCGATCACCGATCGCTCGCTGCTGCAAGGCAGGAACTAAGCCGGCGTTGACTAAGGAGGATTTACCGACGCCAGAGGTTCCGTAAATCACGGTCAGCTTATAATCATTGCGACCCATCCGTTCGATTAAGCGCTCGATATCCTGCCGGCGTGCCGCAACTGCTAGTTCTGGAGCGACAACGCGCAGGCTTAGCGCTGTATCGTCTAAAGCTGGGTTAATTCCCTGTCGCTGGGGTTGCAGTTGGCCGGCACCGATGAAAGCCCGCAACCCATACTGATGCTCGATTTCCCGTTGCTGTTTTTTAATTAAAAAAGCATTTAAATACTGACCTTGCTTAAAATAAAGCGATCTCAGCTCCTCCATGATGCGAATGTAAAGCTGGGGATCGCGGCGGTGCGCCAGCGCCACTCTCGCCTGTTCCAGGTAAGTGATGGCAATGCGTTCACCATTGACATGAACCATTTGCCGGGAAAGGGGCAGCCGCTGTGTTGCGGCTTCCAGGCGCAGCGCCCGCGCTAGCAAAAACAGATATAAGCCTTGATCCTGCTGCTGGTTCACCGATGCTGAGGCCAAAATATCTAGGGCTTGTTGAGCTGCCCATTTGGCATCCCGTGCTTGTTTATTGGCCTCGCGGACTTGCTGAGTCGCTTTCTTAGCATCGATTTGGCCCTCACTTACTTTGGACAGTTGTAAGGCTTCCTCGGCTTTCTCCACACACACTTCAGCCAAAAAGCCATAATCCTGAGCGAGCTGCACCCGCCTGTCGTCGGTATAATGCAAAATCAGTGCTTTTTGGGCGAGTTTGTGCAACTGATCCCATGCTTCCAAACGCCGCAGAACTTCACCGAGATGGTTGATAAATTTTGAGATTAAATCGGGCCGGTTCCCCCGCTCAAAGACATCTAAACATTGTTGTAGGTAACGCCTTGCCTTATTCCAGTGCTGCCGACTCTCGGCTGGTTCCCGTTCGGCTTTGCGGCAATAACACAAACCAATATGAAATAAGACAACGCCTTGCCGTTCTATAAAATATTGGATGAGCAGGAAATGCTGTTGCGCTCGCCGGCTTTGTTGGATGTGTCTCCATCTACCCTGCTGCCAAAACCCTAAGCTTTGCTTGAAGTAGCCGAGGGCTAAATTGAAATCGTCATTGGCATAAGAATCCAAGCCGAGAACAAATTGCACACCGGCATCAACTGCCGGTTCTACGCGAACCCCGCGTGCTAGCAAATCGCGCTGGGCTAATTCAAGTTCTAGCCGATCTGGAGAACGCTCAGCCGGCATTTGCATACTGCTACCAGCTTGCAGAATTCGGGTGAACTCTGCCTCTGCCGGTTGCCGCAAAATGTGGATTAACTCCTCACAAGCGATTTCAAATTTAATTGAGGTTGCAGCCCAGCTTTTAAAATCGGCAGCCAAGCGCACCAGCTTTTGCAAAAGAACATCATTAACCCACAGCACCAAAGGAAACGGAAAATTTTTGCGAAATTCCTCCCGTACTTGGTTGGTAGAAGCCAGCACTCGCTCGATCTCTGTGACTGACTCCAAGCCGAAAACCATTAATGCTTGCGGGGTTTGATCTGCCAGTAAATCCCGGATTGTCGTGTAGAGAGTTGTAACGAACTCAGGCAGAACAAGCTCTGGAACATTGATCACCGGCATTTGAGAGGCGTTAGTGAGCCGGTACTCTTCGCTGCTAAGAAATTCCCGGAGCCGGTTTGCCATCCGCTCTTGCAGAACTGCATAATTGCAGCGGACAAAAATCAGCGTAAACTGGCCGGCAGAAAGAGTGATCGCCCTCGCCAAAATTTTCACTGAACGCTCGTTGTAGGCGTCCGTATATTCCAATGGGTGCGGGTCAGTCATCGTTAAATGTTTCGCTGCTGCCAAAGCTAATTGCATACCTCAAACTGCACCCTATATATTCACGTAATGCTGCGAGCATACGCTGATGTTAAGAGCATACGATTAACGCTAAAACACGACTCTTCACGTGGGGGAATGTCTTTCATTTTAGAAGCTCGCGAACACGCTTTGCGCTTATGCTCCAAGCCTGGCGCGTGTCTTCTCAAAGCGTCACAGTCTCTCAAAACTCAACCGCACTGCAAAGCACGTGTTTAACCTTTTAAGTAAATCTACCCCCACTCAACGGGCGAGCTCAGGAGAATCCGCCCTGCGCTAGATTTCAGATTGAGTGCTTTGCGTATCTACATCATCTAATTAGGTGGGTTTCTCAAGTGAATCCCTCTAAGGGAGGATTTTTAATATATTGCTGAGATGATGGGCTGTTTGCCATACCTCCAAAGCTATGCGGCTGAATGGGTTGACGCCAAACATCGAATGAATGAGGTTCTAATCCAAACAGCAGATGATCATCAGCTCATTTCCTGGAATCGGCACACAGGCGATTGTAACCGGCATTCGATGAACTGCCACAAGGTGCAACATCCTAGGATGCCGGTGGGTGCCATCCCATTTTTCGCAACGAGTGCAAAACATCGATTCAGAGGATGGGGGGGGGGATAAATGTTTGGCCGCCATTCCCTAATTCCCCGCCGGCCACTCTATTGATAGCGCCGCTCAACAAAAATAGGGAAATTATTGATCGGGTTTTAAAATTATCCCGATCAACGCACGAAGCCTCAGAAAAACAACACATATACCGAAAGACCTATACCGAACACTTTAAATTCCCCTGACTGAGATCGGCCAGGGGAATTATATTTTTTAAGGATCGATATTGATCGCAATGTTAAACCCCAAACATTGAAAATAATCCCGCCCAGCCGCGCCGGGTTGCCTGCTTTATGCCACTTAGACAAAGTGTCACAAGCGCTCTCAACCGGCGAACCTATGCAGCCGGCTTAACTGTCACAAACTGGCAAAAACAAAGTAAGCCGGCTTAACTGTCACAAACTGGCAGAAACAAAGTAAAAAACTTATCCACGATCAAAGCAACCCCTTCACAGCTGAGGTTACTGGAATGTATTTAAGCTTTTTCACCAGTTTTAGTGCTGGATTAGTTGTTTTGCTGCTGCTAGCCTTTGGACTACTGCAATGGTTACACATCCCCGCCGGCAGCATTCTGGACTGGGTGATTGGCGGAGCGAGTTTTTGGTGGTTGGTAGTGATTGTCACCGTGCCTTGGAATGTCTATTTTCAGGCTAAAGAAGTTTTAGCAGAAGCCGAACGATCCACTGAAAAGGGAATTGCAGTCGATGAAAAGCAAGTGACATACGTCAAACGTTTAGCGTCGCGTTCGCTTCTCGTTGCCATTGCACTGCATTTGCTTTCAGCCATCGGACTCTACACTTTGGCAATCACCGGCATCAGTGCAGTTGGCTATGTCAGTTCCGGTGCCGCCTTACTTCTAACGCTTTTAAGGCCGGCAGTCAGAGGTTATGAGTATTTAGCCGCGCGTCTGCGTGCGATCGGTCAAGAAGTGCAGTATCCCCGCGAAGACGTTGTGGAATTGCGCCAGCGCGTCATCACTTTGGAGTCAACCGTCGAGCAACTGCAACAGCAACTGAACCCTGAAAATCCCACCTCTTGGGTCTCCACCCAAGAGCGCCAATCACTCGCGACTCGTAACGAGCTAACCCGCGTTGCGGCTTCTTTAGAACAGCTACGAGTCACAAATCAGGCTGAGCATGATCGGCTAGCCAGAGAATCGCAAAATGCGGTCGCCCAGCTCAGCACTGACGGCCAATTTCTCGACCACGTTCGGGAAATTATTCGGTTCTTTAAGACAGCTTAAGGGAGTGCTGAGTCCTGAGTCCTGAGTCCTGAGTGGGGGAGTGGGAGAAAAGTTTCTCATCCAATGCCCAATGCCCCATGCCCTATCCCCCATTCCCCATTCCCCATTCTCCTACAACAACTTCGCTGACTCATACAACCGTCTGAGGAGAGCCATGATTTTCGCCCCATATTCTAAATTTGCCGCCCAGCGTCCGCTTAGCTGATCTACCAAAGGGGCAACCCCTCGCGTGACAAAGCGAAACCTGGGATCGACGATTTCCTGAACAATTGGCTCTGTAGAGGCATAAGCTTTTAAATGCTGGATGTGTGCTCTGACGCCAATTCTGGCGCTGGGGAAAGAAGCTCCCTCAATGCCGGTGCCCACTCCCCCTAAACCGGCAAAGTTATTTTGAGAAGGTCTAACACCGCTGACAAAGCGCAGAAATGCGGTTTCTAAACACATTTGACAGAACGCAATGTCATAATTGACGCCCTCAATACTGGCTTCCTCCCTATAAAGCTTGGGGATATCTGGAAACTGGTTCAGGGCAGCGTCATTGTTGGCTTTAAGAAACATGATTAACTCCATTTCGCTGGTGTTACCATGCCCCATAATCTTATCGAGCTGGCCGGCGCACACATTCAAAATAGAGCGAAGACTGACGGTGCGGGTAGAAGAGTCCCAACCTAAAGAGATATTGAAATCCCGCAGTTCAACTGCTCTGAGATAGACAATATTTCTGTAGGTAACGCGGCGAACTTGGGAGGCTCTTGTCAGATCGATTCCCAAACTATCGATTAAATCAATTGGAACGTAGGCATTGCCGTTGATAAGGATGCCTTTCTCGCCGTACAACTGCCCGTTAATGTTGATATTGCATAATGGATAAGTATCTGCCGGCCCTGGGGTTGGATCTGGCACTGGGATAGGAGTTGGCGTTGGCGTTGGCGTTGGCGTTGGTAAGGTCGTTCCGCGCACCCACGCCGCCAGTCCGTCTGCAATTCCTAAAGCGATATCCCGGCGTCGGTTTTGGATCAGATATCGGTCATCTGGATTGGTGAGAAAGCCAACTTCCATCTGCATTGACGGAATAATAATTCCCCGACAAAAGGGCAAACTCCCGACCTCGGTGGTAATGTCAGGCTTAGCGCCCCGACTGGGCAGTTGAGGTAGCCGCCGTAGCAATCCCAGCAGCAGCAGTTCTGCATCTGCTTTGCGCCGTTCGTTGTTGGCGATGTAATAAACGCTAGCGCCCCTGGTTGCTGGATTGAAATACGCATCGGCATGAATTTCTAGGGCAACATCACCCGGACGCTGACGAGCATTAATCCATTCAATGGTCTGTTTCATACTCAGCTCGTCCGGTACAGCCAAGACTTCTAAATTGCGAGAGCGCAACTCTGTTATCACCATATCGCGCAGCAAAATCATTTCTCTGGCTTCTGTGGTGCCACCGGCTACTACGCCGGAATCGAGAACTTGTCCCTCATAACCCCCGTGGCCGGCTGAAATAAAAACTCGTCCCATGTGCAATTCTTGTCCTAAAGATAGAAGTATTTGATATCAAGCAATTACCATAATGGATTCTGCCGTTCCTAGGTTAACCGAGCTGTGACCTAGTTTTATAGGAATACTGCGTTGCATTTACACTGACAGGCACTTTCAGAACATTGGCTGGCCGATAAGCCTGTCTGTATCCCCAAAGCAGCCGACACAATTTCCCCATCGCTCTTGGTTTCTGAACATTTGTTACCCTGTAACTGAACAAATTCGCAGAATCACGTCCCATCAAACCGGACTATATATGCGTAAAACCAAAATTATCTGCACCCTTGGCCCCGCTAGTTCCGATTACCAGACGATTAAAGCGATGGTAGAGGCCGGCATGGATGTGGCCCGCCTCAATTTTTCTCACGGAGAATACGCAACCCACGAGAAAAACATTCACATCTTGCAGGAAATTTCTTCTGAACTCAATCGTCCTCTGGCCATTCTCCAAGATTTACAGGGCCCGAAAATTCGGGTGGGAGACATGGAAGATGGAGCCATTTTAAGAGCCGGTGAGAAAACTGTGATCACCATGAATGAAGTCACCGGCACCGCAGAGCGATTTAGTTGCACCTATAAGGGACTCGCCTCGGATGTTAAGGAGGGAGAACCCTTGCTCATTAATGATGGACTGCTTCGCCTTCGGGTGGACAAAGTGGCCGGCAGTGAAATTCATGCAACCGTGATTCATGGTGGCCCCCTGGAAAGTCATAAGGGGATTAACCTCAGTCAATCTTCGATCTCGACTCCTGCTTTAACAGACAAAGACATCGAAGATTTAAACTTTGGGTTGAGCCAAAATGTTGATTATGTGGCGCTTTCCTTTGTTCGGGAAGCTTCGGATATCAAAGAAGTCAAAGGTGCCGTTAAACGCAAGGAAAAAGCAACGAATGTGGTTGCCAAGGTGGAACGTCACGAAGCCGTTGAGGAACTTGAAGGTATTGTCGATGCTGCTGATGTGGTGATGGTGGCGCGGGGGGACTTGGGTGTGGAAATGCCTTTGGAACAGGTTCCCATTATCCAAAAGTCGATTATTGAAATGTGCCACAGCCATCTCAAGCCGGTGATCACGGCGACTCAGATGCTAGAGTCCATGATTTACAACCCCCGGCCCACTCGTGCAGAGGTTTCTGACGTCGCAAATGCGATTATTGACGGCACAGATGCGATTATGCTTTCCGGCGAGACGGCAGTGGGACGCTATCCGGTGGAAACAGTCAAAACAATGGCCCGGATTGCGGAAACGGTAGAGGCACAGTTAGTCCGCTCTACCAAGTACCTCAGCGGAGTCAAGGATTTGGAGATGTCCAACTCTGTGGCTCATGCGGCTTGCCAGTTGGCAGAAGATTTAAAGGCAAAAGCGATTATCTGCTTTACAGAACATGGATTTACTGCGCGAATCCTGTCTAAATACCGGCAGCCAATTCCTGTAATTGCCTTAACGCCTTCAGTGTTGGTGCAGCGCCGGCTGGCTCTCTATTGGGGTGTGCGATCACTTCTCCTTCAGCAGGTTTCTAGTACCGATCAGATGATTTTCTTCGCGGAACAGGCTGTGCTTGAAGCTGGATATGTCTCTAAGGGAGATGTTGTTGTGATGACTGCCGGCTTGCCTTTACCTTTTACTGGCGTGACGAATTTAATTAAGGTTCACCGCATTGGGGAAACTCAGTTGGTTTAGTTATTTTTCCACGCCCTCGTCCGCAATACGCGTCATTTCAAATAAATTTTGGGCGTTAGGGCCGAGAAATGCTTCAAATAGTGCCGTTTGTCCGGGCGCAATTTCTATGAGGTTGCGCTCGGCTATTTCGTAATAGGCATAAGTCCAAGGGATGGTAATAAGTTCTTTAGTGATATCATCTCGCACCGGCACGTTTTCTGTAATGGCTTGGGTTGCTGTCTGACGCAAACCTGTGCTTCGATTGCCTTCGATTTCGGCTTTCATCGGAACGCCTCGTTCGGCTAAGCCACGGGCTGTGCTTTCGATATCGGGGTATTGTTGGGTATTGTGGCGGTTGATGTAGCCGGTGAAGTGGTTCACAGCATAACCATGCAGCAGCACCCAAGCTCCATATTGAGTGATTTTATTAACAGTTTCGACGGTTGAGCGTAAGGGGGGTTGCCAAGGACGGGTGAAGATTTTTTGAAGTTGATCGGCAATGTGTTCTGTGTCTGCTGTGTTCATTAGAGAGGCAATTGATTGGGTTGCTATTGCGAGATCGGTGGTGACAGTTTGCTCAATTAATTGTGCGATGTCTGCCGGCAGTTCTTCAACAATTAGTTCGCTGATAAACAGTTTAGGTAAATCAAATTGTTCTTGCTGAGGGTGCCGGTAATGACGGGCATAAAGTTTTTGATCGGGGAAGGATAATTCTCCAGCAACGAAGTAACCCAAAGCTTCTGCAATTTGCTCGATATATTCAATTCCCAAGTTTTTCTTGCCTTGGGGAGTTTCGACATTCAGACGCAAGGAACGGAAAGCGATGTGGTCATTGGCTATTGTGCCACCGGCTTCTAAGATCATTTGCTGATAGATGCCGGCATAACTTACCCTGGCGCTGTAATTTTCCCACAATTTATTCCACAGCTTGCCGGCAATTTCGATATTTTTTAAGTTGGTATCAGACGAGTTGGCTATCATTGGCTCTACACTCCTTAATTTTCTAATTTTCTGTTAAAACTAAATATTAAACTTTTAATTAAATTTAAAAACCATAGAAATTCAAATTCTAAGCAAAGAAAATAATAAAATCAAGCAAATTGACCTATATAATTTTAAAGATTTGGAGCTTCTCTGGGCAACTATCATCTTTTTATTAACCGCAGATAAACGCAGATAAACGCAGATGAATACAGGATGCCGTCAGGTATGGGCAGATGATACTAAATCCGGTTGGGTAAACCTCCTTTTTTAGGAGCGAAACTTTATTAACAATGGTTCATTAGTCGAAAAATCAAATCGGCGATCTTGCTTACATAGTAGGCTTTTAGCCTGTGATGAATGACCACAGGCTGGCTTTATGCCACTCTTATGTATTTACTTAACAACCTAGTTCTTCAAACAACTCCGTGAGAATCTGTAAAGCCGTTTCAACCTGATCGCTTTCAATAACTAAAGGTGGGCAAAACCGAATCGCAGATTTACCGCACCCCAGTAATAATAATCCTTTGTAAAAAGCCCGATCCACAATTTGATCCCGTAACTCAGAATTTAAATGACCGTCGCTATCAAGTAAATCAATTGCCACCATCAAACCTTTGCCTCGTGGCAAAGAAACCCGACTAAACCGGCTTGCCAGCTTACTTAGCCCCGCTTGTAATAGCTCACCCATTTTATAAGCATTATCAATCAAACCGGCTTCTAGTAATCGTAACGTCACATTCGCAGCAGCACAGGCAACCGGATTGCCGCCAAAGGTTGTTGCATGGGAACCGGGCGGCCATGTCATTAACTCAGGTCGAGATAAAATAGCACCGAGAGGCAAACCGCTGGCAATGCCTTTGGCAAGGGTAATAATATCTGGCATCACACCCCAGTGTTCAGTGGCAAAAAGTTTGCCGGTGCGCCCCATGCCGGCTTGCACTTCATCAACAATCATCAGAATGCCGTGGCGAGAGCAAATACTGCGAATGCGCTCTAAAAAGCCATCTTCCGGCACAATATAACCCCCTTCTCCTTGAATCGGTTCAACGACGATCGCCGCTACCTCTGCCGGCGGCAGCACTGTGGGGAAAAGCTTTTGTTCTAGGTAATCTAGGCTTTCATGGGTGCCGTAAGGGATGTGGGTGACACCGGGTAACAATGGCCCAAATTGCTGGCGCTGGACAGTTTTAGAGCCGGTGAGAGACATCGCGCCATAAGTGCGCCCGTGAAAAGCGCCCAGGAAGGCAATGATCAGTGATCGCCTTGTATAGTAACGCGCCAGTTTTATCGCCCCTTCGTTCGACTCCGCCCCAGAATTGCTGAAAAACACCCGCGCACCATTGGGAAAGGGAGCGCGTTTGGCTAAGTCTTCTGCCAGCTGCACCATCGGTTCATAATAAAAATCAGTTCCCGACATATGCACTAGACGCGCAGACTGCTCTTGGATAGCTGCGACAACTTCAGGATGAGCATGGCCGGTTGCCGTGACTGCAATGCCGGCAGTTAAGTCTAAAAAAACGTTGCCATCCACATCTTCGAGCATACAGCCGGCACCGCGAGCCACTACCAAGGGGTAACCACGAGTGTAGGAAGGGGACGTTACAGCCCGATCTCGCTCTACAAGCGCACGGGCGCGAGGCCCAGGCAGGGATGTCAAGAGCTGGGGAGTGCGAGGCAGAGTCCAGTTGGTGGGAACGCTCAGCATAGCTATTCAGGTTAAAGAGTCTATAATTTTAAATTTTAGATATTAGATTTGAGAGTTAAAGCATTTTTTAAAATAATAAACATTGTAAAATATTTTCCAATAGGAAGCTTGTATCCAAGAAATTGCGACAAATAAGCTTATAGAAAATCACCTATTAAAAATTCATTAAAGGGCGGAAAATTTTAATAAAACGCCTCAATTCTTAATACTTAGGGTAAATTTTACTTTTATGAAGCTACATACAAAACTTAACCGTTTGAGAGTTGGTTAAAATTGGGTTGTCACACAGAGCTGTTATCGAGCTGTTAATACAGCGCAATGCGTTGGCCTAGCTATCTCTCAGACTGGAGTAAGTTAATGAAATTGAAGTTTCTGTATCTGCGGCGTTATGGCGTAGCTGTATTGGCTGTAGCACTAGCGCTGCTGCTGACACTCCTACTAAAACCATTGCTGCAAACCACTCCCACCGCACTGTTTTTAGGGGCTGTGGCTCTCAGCTCTTGGTATGGCGGCTTCCCGTCTGGGTTGCTGGCCACTATTTTATCTGCCTTGTGCCTCGACTACTTTTTTCTGAAATCGGGCTATTCGATTCAAGCTATCGCGTTACAAGACATTTTGCTGCTGAGCTTGTTTATACTGGTGGCGCTAATGATCAGTTCGCTCAACGCCGCCCGCCTGAAGGCTGAAAAGCGGGTGAGAGTCAGTGAAGAGAATTTCCGCTTGCTGGTTCAGGGTGTGAAAGATTACGCGATTTTCATGATCGATCCTGATGGGTATATTGTGAGTTGGAACGAGGGAGCAGAAAACATTAAGGGTTATAAAGCTAAAGAGATTATCGGTCAGCATCTCTCCCGCTTTTACACTGCTGAAGACATTGCACAAAGTAGGCCAGAACGCATCTTGCAGGTGGCAGCCGCTAAAGGTCGGTTTGAAGATAAGGGTTGGCGCATTCGTAAAGACGGTTCGCGGTTCTGGGCTGATGCCATCCTCACCGCGTTACGAGACGAAGCCGGCAACCTCAAAGGCTTCTCAAAAGTAACACGCGATATTACTGCCACAAAGATCGCGGAGGAAGAAGCCAAAATCTCTCTTAAACAGCTCTCAGATATAAAATTTGCTTTAGATGAATCTGCGATCATAGCGCGAACTGATCACAGAGGAATTATTAATTATGTTAATGATAAGTTTTGTGAAATTTCCAAATTTTCTAAAGAAGAACTGGTAGGACAAGACCACCGAATCCTTAATTCTGGATATCACCCCAAGGAATTTTTTAGAACCTTGTGGGCAACAATTTCTAGTGGGCAAATTTGGAAGGGAGAAATCAGAAACCGAGCGAAAGATGGAACGTATTACTGGGTTGACACCACGATTGTTCCTTTTGTCGATGAACAAGGAAAGCCCTTTCAATATTTAGCAATCAGATCCGATATCACGGAACTTAAACGGGTAGAGGAAGAGTTAAGAATCCGAGCGCGACAGCAAGAAGCGATCGCCCAACTGGGTCAGCGAGCACTTTCGGGCACCGATCTTGGGACGCTGATGGACGAAACGGTGAGGCTAATCGCCCAAACCCTAGAAGTGGAGTATTGCAAAGTTTTAGAACTGCTACCAGAGGGTAATGCCTTGTTGCTGAGAGCCGGCGTGGGATGGCAGGAAGGATTGGTTGGTCACGGCACCGTAGGTAAAGGAATGGATTCACAAGCTGGTTACACCTTAGCGTCTTCTGAGCCGGTGGTTGTGACGGATCTACGGACGGAAACAAGATTCTCTGGCCCTCCTTTGCTGCATAACCACGGGGTCATTAGCGGTCTAAGCGTGATTATTTGGGGTTCGAGGACGCTGTCGAATAAGGCCGGCCAGACACTGAAAAGCAACTTTCAAAATGCTAAACCTTGGGGGGTTTTGGGTGCCCACACAACCACGTACCGGAAGTTCAGCCAGGATGATATTT
This sequence comes from Microcoleus sp. FACHB-68, assembly GCF_014695715.1. Classification (NCBI taxonomy): domain Bacteria; kingdom Bacillati; phylum Cyanobacteriota; class Cyanophyceae; order Oscillatoriales; family Microcoleaceae; genus Microcoleus; species Microcoleus sp. FACHB-68. The sequence goes on along the minus strand of NZ_JACJOT010000007.1, from coordinate 45,112 downwards.
ACTTTTTCCAAGCGGCTGCAAATATTCTGGCGCAAGCGATTCAACGCCAGGGGGTGGAAGAAGAACGCGCCCGAATTTTAGAGCGTGAGCGAGCAGCCCGTGCAGAAGCGGAGGCAAGCGAGCGGTACAATCGTTTCTTCGCCGAAGCCGTTCCCCAGATCATTTGGACCGCTCAAGCGGATGGTTGGGTGGATTATTATAACCAGCGCTGGGTTGACTACACCGGCATGACGATCGAAGAAACTCAGGGCTGGGGATGGGGTCCAGTGTTGCATCCTGACGATGTCCAGAAGTGTATCAATAACTGGAACCACAGCGTTCAGACGGGCGAGCCTTACGAAATTGAATACCGCTTTAAAAGGGCTTCTGACGGGCAATATCGCTGGCATTTAGGTCGGGCCTTGCCAATGCGCGATCACAATGGTGAAATCGTCAAGTGGTTCGGAACTTGCACAGACATTGACGAGCAGAAACGGGCAGAGGAAGAACGCACCCAATTGTTGAAGCGCGAGCAAACCGCACGGGCTGTTGCTGAATCAGCCCGTGAAATGGTACAGCGTCTCCAAGCTGTCACGGATGCGGCGATCGCGCATCTGTCGCTGGATGATTTGCTTAATGAGTTACTGGATCGCCTCTGTGAAGTTTTGTCGGTAGATACGGCGGCTGTTTTACTGCTGGACGCTGAAAGTCACACGCTGGTGGTGCGGGCGGCTAGGGGAGTTGAGGGGGCAATTGAGCAACAACTCCGCATCCCCATTGGTCAAGGAGTGGCCGGACGCATTGCTGCTGAGCGTCAGCCGGTGTTGATCGACCGGGAGGCTTATAGTCTAGCCTACAGCCCCATCTTGCAAGAACAACAGATTCAATCGCTGATGGGTGCTCCGCTGTTGGTTGAAGATCGAGTGCTGGGAGTTGTCCAAGTCGGCACCGTTAATACCCGCAGTTTTACTTCAGACGATTTGCATCTGCTTCAGCTTGTGGCTGAGCGCGTTGCTTTGGCGATTGATCGTGCCAACCTGTATGAGGCAGAACAGTCCGCACGCACGCAAGCGGAAGCAGCCAACCGCATTAAAGATGAGTTTCTGGCAATTGTTTCTCACGAACTCCGCACGCCTCTCAATTCAATCTTGGGCTGGTCGCAAATGCTCCGCAGCCAGAAGTTAAATGAAGGGATTAGGACTAAAGCACTGGAAACGATTGAGCGTAATGCTAAGCAACAGGTGAGAGTGATCGACGATATTCTCGATATGTCCCGCATTCTGCGCGGCAAGATTCGCTTGAATGTGATTCCAGTTAACTTGGCAGGAATTGTTGAGGAGACATTGGAGACATTTAAACCGGCACTGGATGCCAAGAATATTCAAGTAGAGTCTATACTTGCCGGCTCAGATACTACCGTCTCAGGCGATCCAGATCGCTTGCAACAAATTATTAACAATTTGCTTTCCAATGCCATCAAGTTTACCCCTGAAGGGGGACGGCTGGAAGTCAAACTTGAGCTTGCCGGCAAGCACGTCCAACTTACGGTAAGCGACACCGGCATTGGAATTGACGCTGAGTTTCTGCCTCATGTGTTTGAAGGGTTCCGCCAAGCCGATAGCTCAACGACACGAACACACGGCGGGCTAGGTTTAGGATTGACGATCGTTCGCTATCTTGTAGAACTGCATGGTGGCACGATTGAGGCATTTAGTGAAGGCAAAGACAAGGGAGCGACGTTTACGGTGAAGTTGCCACTAGCGACGAAAGCGCGAGTTTCATGGCTAGTAGCAACAGAGGTTGAGAGTGAAGGAACCTCCCAAGACTTGTGGGTACTGGATGGCTTGCGGGTGCTGGTTGTGGATGATGATACCGATACCTGCGAATTGATTGCCACAGTGCTAACGCATTACGGGGTGAGCGTAACGGCGGTTTCATCAGCCCGTGAGGCGTTTGCAGCTCTTGAACAGCTGACACCCGATGTTTTAGTCAGTGACATCGGAATGCCTGGGGAGAATGGCTACCAGCTAATCCGCAAGCTCAGACAGCAAGAAGCAACGCGGGGGGAACAGATTCCGGCTGTGGCGTTGACGGCATTTGCCAGAGATGAGGATCGCCGGCAAGCGATGCTGGCAGGATTTCAAATGCACGTCTCCAAGCCGGTTGAGCCGGCTGAGTTGGCGAAAGTGGTTGCTAAGCTTGCCAGTTTGAGTTAGGGGCATGGGGCATGGGGCATTGGGCATGGGGCATGGGGCATGGGGCAAGGCTTCGCCAACCTAAAGGTATGGGCATTGGGCATTGGGCAAGGCTTCGCCAACCTAAAGGTATGGGCATTGGGCATGGGGAAAATTAAATATTTTTCCAATCTCCTTTGAAGAGGGCGCTACACGCTCTTGCGCCCCGACAACTCACTCTCCCACTCACCACCTCGCCCTCTCTCCTACTCTCTACTCTCTTACTCAGCACTCAGGACTCAAGACTCAGCACTCCCCTAATGGTTGTCAATTTGAGCGCGTTGCAAGCGACCGGAAAAATCTACATAAACGCTTTTCCATTCTGTAAAAACATCAAGAACAGCGCTGCCGGCTTCCCGGTGTCCGTTACCTGTTTGCTTAACTCCGCCAAAAGGTAGATGCACTTCTGCGCCAATGGTGGGGCCATTGATGTAAGTGATGCCGGCTTCGATGTCGCGCATGGCTTGGAAGGCGCGGTTTACATCGCGGGTATAAACGGATGAGGATAAGCCGTAGGGTGTGTCGTTGAGAACTGCGATCGCTTCTTCAAATGAACTGATTTCGATGAGGGCGACAACCGGCCCAAAGATTTCTTCACGGGCGACTCGCATATCGGGAGTGACCTGATCGAGAATCGTTGGCTGGAAGAAGAAACCTTTTTTAATCGGGCCTTCAGTTGCTCTCTCGCCGCCGGTTAATATTTTTGCACCTTCACTGCGGGCGACTTCCATATAATCCATCACCCGTTGCAACTGCACTCCGTTAATAATGGGGCCGATTTGTGTATCTGGATCTGTGCCGGCACCGATCCGCAATTTGCCGGTGCTTTCCAGCAGCATGGCGGTGAATTTATCTTTGATATCGCGGTGCAGGAGCAGTCGGCTGGTGGCGGTGCAGCGCTGGCCGGCGGTGCCAAAAGCTCCCCACAGTGCGCCTTCGAGTGCGAGTTCTAAGTCTGCATCTTCCATCACGATTTGGGCATTTTTACCGCCCATTTCCAGACAAACACGCTTGTGAGTGCGGCTGCAAATTTCTCCAACGTGGGCACCTGTTTGGGATGAGCCGGTGAAGGAGACTAAATCGACACCTGGGTGCTCAACTAAAGCTTGACCGGCTTCTTCTCCCAAACCATGAATTAAATTAACGACTCCCGGTGGCAAGCCGGCATCGTGGAATATCTGGATCAGGAAGTTCGCACACGCCGGTGTATCTTCGGCAGGTTTAAGGATGATCGTGTTACCGCACACGAGAGCCGGTAATGCTTTCCAACAGGGTATGGCGACAGGAAAATTCCAGGGTGTGATCAGGGCGCACACTCCTATGGGCATTCGCATGGTCATCGCAAATTTATTCGGCATCTCTGAGGTCGTTGTTTGACCAAATAGCCGCCGGCCTTCTCCCGCATAGTAAAAGGCGCAATCAACGCCTTCTTGCACGTCTCCACGGGATTCGGTGATGGGTTTACCCATCTCTAGGCTCATCAGGTGGGCGAGTTCTTCTTTGCGTTTGAGTAACAGTTCTCCTACTCGATAGATAAAGTCTGCACGGGTTGGTGCCGGCACCAAACGCCATGTCTGGTAGGCGCTTCGGGCTGCTTGAACGGCTTTGTCGGCATCGGCGCTGTTGGAATGGGGAAATGTGGCAACAAGTTCGTGCCAGTTGGCAGGGTTGCGGCTTTCTAGGGTGGCTTCTGATTGAGCCGGCATCCATTGGCCATCGATGTAGTTAAGGCAGGTATACATTGCTGGTTGGGGGGTTGGGTTTTGGAAGGAATTCCGAGATTTTTGTATTTCTCCCTTTCCTACTCTCTTGGAAGATTAGGGGATTAGGGGATTGTGTTTATTTGTCAGGTTTTTTGAGTTTATGTGAGGGGATAAGCGCGGTCTTTACCGCCAGTTTTTAAATTGTCATTGTCTATTTTTGTTGTAACTCACGAATTGGCAATTGTGGGGCTGCCCAATGGTAGACGCATAAGGAAGTGGCTTTAAAAAAAGCGGTTTTTCCAGATGCCGCCAGGGATTTTCGGAATCAAGTAGCAGAAAGTTACTTGATGGATTATTTCTCATGGGCATCTACAAAATTGCTTTATCGGGTTTATTACTGCTCGGCGGTGCTGTTAATTTTCAGGGTGTTGAGTTGCGCCTGTCTGAAGGATATCAAGTTGATTCCACTCAAAAAGTGGCTTTTTCTCAGGTGCAAACTACGAAGGATCGCTGCGATGATCGTCCGGGTTGTGATGATCGGCGTGCTAATCGTGGCAGTGGGCGTGTTGAGTCTGATCCTGTGCCGGTTCAAGCAAAAGATACTAAGGATGACGAGGATCGTCCCGGTGGTGATAGACGCTATGCTAATCGCGGCAGTGGGCGTGTTGAGTCTGATCCGTTGCCGGTTCAAGCCAAAAATGATCAGGATGATCAGGATCGTCCCGGTGGTGATAGACGCTATGCTAATCGCGGCAGTGGGCGCGTTGAGTCTGATTCTTCAGATTCTTTGCCAACAACAACCACTTGATGTCTATTTTCCTGTGAGGAACTGAGAGAGTTTCAAGTTCAATTTGAATGTGGTTTTAAATGTATGTTCTTGTCTGAAAGTACCCTATCTAAAATCTAAAATCCACAATAAAATAGGTAGGGTAAGGGTTCAGTGTTGATCGTAAAATAAAGTAATCAGCATTGACGACTCCTGCAAGAAACATTCATTAAATTTGGTAGTTTTAGAAAAGAAAGTAGCGCTGCGCTAATGGCAAAACGGTTGCCGGTTCGCAAGTTAGCAATTCGCCATCTGCTCGCACTTCATAGGTTTCTGGGTCAACTTCTATATGGGGAAGGGCGTCGTTGAGCTTCATATCTCGCTTACTCAGCCGGCGCGTTCCTGAAACCGCTACTGTCTTTTTCTGCAAGTTTAACTGGCTGGGAATGTTCAAGTCTAAGGCGGCTTGAGAAACAAAGGTTAGGGATGTGGATGTTCTCGCACCGGCATAACTGCCAAACATCGGGCGCATCTGAACCGGCTGCGGCGTGGGAATGCTGGCATTAGCGTCTCCCATCTGCGACCAGGCGATCATGCCTCCTTTGATGACGATTTCTGGTTTAACGCCAAAAAAGGCCGGTTTCCACAGGCACAAGTCTGCCAGTTTGCCGGCTTCGACTGAACCGACGTGTTCTGCAATGCCGTGGGCGATCGCCGGGTTAATCGTGTACTTGGCGACATAACGTTTGGCGCGGAAGTTGTCTGCCGGTTCCGAGTTGAGGCTTCCGCGTTGCACTTTCATTTTGTGCGCTGTCTGCCAAGTGCGAATAATCACTTCCCCAACTCTTCCCATTGCTTGGGAATCTGAGGCAATCATGCTGAATGCGCCCAAGTCGTGCAAGATATCTTCAGCGGCGATCGTTTCGCGGCGAATCCGTGACTCGGCAAAGGCCACATCTTCGGGTATGCCGCGATCAAGGTGGTGGCATACCATCAGCATATCGAGATGTTCTTCTAATGTATTAACAGTGTAAGGGCGTGTGGGGTTTGTGGAGGAGGGGAGAACGTTGGCTTGGCCGCACACTTTGATGATATCGGGTGCGTGTCCACCGCCGGCCCCTTCTGTGTGGTAAGTGTGGATGGTGCGGTTTTTGAAGGCGGCAATGGTGGTTTCGACAAAACCGGCTTCGTTGAGGGTGTCGGTGTGAATGGCAACCTGCACGTCATGTTCATCGGCAACATTTAAGCAGGTGTCAATGGTTGCGGGGGTGGTTCCCCAGTCTTCGTGCAGTTTTAGTCCGATTGCGCCGGCGGCGATTTGTTCGGTGAGTCCTGCCGGTTGGGAACTGTTGCCTTTGCCTAAAAATCCCAGGTTAACAGGGAAGGCGTCGGCGGCTTGTAGCATTAAGTAAATGTTCCGAGGGCCGGGAGTGCAGGTGGTGGCGTTTGTGCCGGTGGCTGGGCCGGTTCCGCCGCCAATCATGGTGGTGATGCCGGATGCGATGGCGACTTCGATTTGCTGGGGACAAATAAAGTGAATGTGGCTGTCAATGCCGCCGGCTGTGAGAATCATGCCTTCGCCGGCGACGGCTTCGGTTCCTGGGCCAATGATGATATCGACATTGTCTTGAATGTAGGGGTTGCCGGCTTTTCCTATTTTGAATATTTTGCCATCTTTAATCCCGATATCGGCTTTAATAATGCCCCACCAATCCAGGATTAAGGCATTGGTAATCACGAGATCAACCGCACCCTCAGCGTTAGAAATGGGAGATTGTCCCATGCCATCTCGAATGACTTTGCCGCCGCCAAATTTGACTTCATCGCCGTAGGTTGTTAAGTCTTGTTCAACTTCGATAAACAATTCTGTATCGGCTAGACGAATGCGATCACCTACAGTTGGGCCGTAGGTTTCTGCGTAGGCGCGGCGATCCATGCGATAACTCATGCTGACTCCCATTCACACTTAAATAGAATTTTTACACGCAACGGGCGCTAAAAAAGTTTAATTTTTGCTTGCGCTTAAGAGATTCCCGATGGCAGTAAATCTATTTGGTGTTGGATAGTGAGATGCTTTCTTGCGATTTCTTTATAGTTGCTTTGGCTTAAAAATATTGTATCAGTTACTTCAATTTGCTTTTCACAAATTCTCAATTTTTAATTTTTCAAAGGTAATGGGGAACCCATGTCCTTCTGGGGAGGCGCACATCACGCCGGCGGTTAGGGTTTGTGCCGGTGTTAAATAGGCTAGCCTCAGCATGGTGTATTCTTTTCCATCGAAAGAGTAGTGGATCTCGACTGCTGTGCCACGTCGGGTGAGGCGCAACCATATTGAAGCGGGATTTTGTGGTGCCGGCACTACAGACCAATCCGAGTAATCTCTTGTGACGACAGCGCTGATTTGCTGTACACCTTCAACAAATTCAATGCCACATTTTAACCAGTTTGCTTCATCCAACCGTACCATGATGCCGGCTTGATCGTACAGGTCTTGATATTCTCCGTTAACTTTGACTTCAATAATAAAGTCTCCGGTAATTTCCTGGTAAAAAAAGTGGCCGTTATCTCTAATAAAGCCGTAGTGAGTCTCGCGCCAAAAATCTGTTTTCCTTCCAGAAGTAACAGTGATCTTATCTTCTTCTACATTCCAAGCCGGTGGTTCATTATACCATTTCATTTTCTCTCTACCTTTTACAACAATCTCGTTTTAAATTTAAATCGAAAATTTTTTATCAAAAATCTAATCCGCGCATAATTTAGCGTATCAACTCCTTAACCTTATCTACGTTTATTTGTAGTTGTTCAATTCCGCAAATCACCCTTTGCAGTAATTACTAATCTGCTAATTCGGTTTTTTGGCAGAAATCATTAATCGCGAACCTGTAACTTTTTCATTTTTTCGCGCTTTGTAACTATTGTAAGTTTGGATTTTCGTGAATCCTTGGGTTTCAAGAAAATACAGAAGTTCATGGAGGGAAATTATTCCAAAATTATGAGTTTCATTAATTCTTACTTGCCCTTCTTCCGGATCGTCCCAAAAAAACAATTCTTCAGACGTAAAAATACAGTTATGGAAATTTGCGAAATGATGCACAACTAAATTGATGGTTTTCCCATCTCTTGTTGCTGTTCTTGCTGTACGATCTTTAAAGTTATTCAAAATCCACAAGAAGTTAGCGAGATCGAGAAATAAAAGACCTCCTGGCTTCAATGCTTGAAACATCCGCCGCAGGGTATCAATTCGATCTTCAATTTTAACCAAATAAGAAAAAGGGCCATTAATGGCTGCAATTATATTAAATTCTTCTGTTCCATGAATGCCGGCAAACCCTTCAGGCAGGACAGTAACATTTTTAAATTCTTCTGCGACAAGTAAGGCTTGTGTAATATAATCTGGGTCGGGTTCCATTCCGACTGTTTCCCAACCCATTGTGCCAAACTCACGCAGCATTCGACCAGTCCCGCAGCCAATATCAAGAATCTTTACCGGCTCCAAAATATCATAAGCAGCGGCTAACCATTGCACAAATTCAATAACTTCAGATGTATCAGTTTGATAAAATGCTGAATACAGATCACTTCGTAAGTTGCGTTGAGTGTTCATTTTTTTCTTCAATAACTTGTTGATAGTCTATCTGCTGACGAATTTTTTCTTTGACTTCGCTGCCGGCAAGCTTTTCACACAAATATAATCCTAAATCAATGGATGAAGTTACGCCTCTTGCTGTAATCACATCTCCTTCATCAACGATTCTTTCTGGAACAACAGATTCACAATATTTTTTCAGTTCATTGTAAGCATTGGGATGGGTGGTTGCTTTCTTTCCTTTTAAAAAGCCGGCTTCACCTAACAAAAGAGATCCCGTACAGACTGAAGTTTTTAAAGGGGTGCTTTGTGCCGTTCTCAGCCATTCAATAAAATGAGTTGTGCTAATTAATTTTTGTAAATGCGCTCCAACTCCACCAGGGACAATAATTAAATCATATCCTTGCAGAGATTCGTTGATTTTTGTGGGTAAAAGCCGCAACCCATTTTCATCACTCACTTCTGGAGAAATCGCGCAAATCTCCCAGGATAATTCAGGCATAAAACTCATTGTTTTAAGGCGAATAATTGGGTCGTAAATGCCAACAAAATCCAAAACAGTCATGCCTTGATAAATAATAAATGCAACCTTCATAATAACTTACTCAATTTGAAGTGTTGATGATGATGCCCCTAGGTTTCTATTGAAATTCGGGGCAAGAAAAGTTTTGCTGACACCTAGTTTTCGTATCATTGCCGTCAGGAAGCTTATCTGTACAGCTAGGGAACATAAACTGACATCGGCTCAACACCTAATTCCTTCCTCCATTCTGATAGAGGTTTATCCCAATGTTCTTCCCACTTTTGGGCTAAAAAGGGTTTTGCTTTTGCTCCCATTCTATATCCCACTGCAATGCGATCTAGCAAACTATCCAATCCTTCTGGCGCTTTGAATAGGGTACTCAATAAACCACCAGCTAATAAGATAGCTGACATGGTTCTACGCGTTTGAGCAAGTTCAAAAGCTTTCAGTCCTAATTCTCCCACAACATCGACAGAGAAATCTGTCACGATATGCCAAATATCATGGGTTTGCCGGATGCGTAAAACGATGTAGCTCGCGTCATCTTCAACTGCTAGCTTGCGATAGAAGTTAGGATCGAATCCCGCTTCTTTGATATAAGATGCGTAGGCATATCCCAAGGAGTTTTCGGGATATTTTAGTAAAGCATCCAAATCTGGAGATGGGGCAAGATATCGTTCTTGAATAATCTGGGCAACTTCAGGCTTAGATTTGACATAATCGACTGCTAGTTGAGTGGCTTTGGTATGACGCAGTCCATCTTCTATATCATAAACAGAGTCGGTTTGAGTGGGATCTCTTAATATAGAAACCACTCCTTTTAAGGTAGTCAAAAAATCTAAATTAAATGCTTGTAACTTGGGTAGCATAAAGTTCCCTCAAAGCAATTGTTGATGAAATGGAAAATTTATGACAAATATCCATTAATTTTGCTGTTGAAGCCGTAGACTTGGCGGCTGCCGGCAAAGGAGACTAATTCAACTTCTTTTTCATCCCCAGGTTCAAAACGAACTGCTGTGCCGGCAGGAATATTAAGGCGCATTCCTCGTGCGGTTTCACGTTCAAAATTTAAAGCTTCATTCACTTCATAAAAGTGGAAGTGGGAACCCACTTGAATGGGACGATCGCCGGTGTTCGCAACTGGTAACCGCACGGTGGTACGTCCTGAATTTAATTCAATTTCTCCCTCTTGTGTAATAATTTCCCCTGGAATCATGGTTGTCCTCTTCTCGGTATTTGTTTCTAATCTGTGTCATGCTTACCCTTGCCAATTATGGCCGGCAATAGAATTAATCGCACGGCTAACAGGGGCAGATTTGTCAGTCTCACCGGCATTACACCAGTTTCTCATTTCAGGCGTAAAATCGCTACCTGCCGGCACCATTATTTCACTGAAAATAAAAAACCCGTTCTTGATTAGAAAACGGGCGATTTTATTTGAAGTATCAGATTTAGATTTTTCCAGCCTGTCTAGGCAGCAACGGCCACCTTTTCTGGCGACGGCGTTTCATGTTCCACCCGAAATACATTCGCATAGAGGTTAGCGATAATTTGTTTTCCCTCTTGCGTGAGGTCTAAATAAAGAAGTGCGTCCTGAATGTAAGGATACACAACGTTCCAGTAAAACTTCGGGTAGTTCTTCCGTAAATCTCCTGGATGACGATATCCCAAGATTTTATCCTGGCCGGTTTCTACAAATTCGTAGTAAAGAGCGCTTATCTTTTGGAGGTAACGCGGATCGCTTAACTGACCGATCAGATCCGCAGCGCGAACCAGTCCGGGATAGTTGATAGTGTCTTGATGATCTTCATCTTTGGGAACGGGGAAACGGGTGAGTTCAATATTATTCTTGATCACCTCAGCATCTATTAGCAGGTGTCCCCCAAACCTTTCGTTAATAAAAAGTTTGCCCCGATCCACATGATAAGGTGTGAGACTGGCATCGGTCGATCCGAGTGGCAAGTTCACTAATTTGCCATCTATGCCGGTGGCGTATAACCTTTCTGCATCTTTGTCTTGCCGGCAAACACCTTTAACATATCCAATGTCGTGGCATAACAAAGAGATGGTGAAGTGCAGCCAGTCTTCACAGGAAACACCCCCTTCACGGATGTGCTTGCCCCGCAAAATTTCCTGCCCGACTAAGGTGACTAAGATTGTATGTTCGACGTTGTGATAGAGGGCGTCGCTGTTTGCGATATTTTCCAAGGCCATGTTGCCGGCCCAGGCAATAATATCTGCATAGTCTGGCTTGTACCCGCCGTAGGTGCGTTTGTAGCCACCCTGCAATTTTTCAACAAAGGCGCTTATCAGGAGTTCTGTGGCATTAAGCATTTAATTTCCCCCCCCCATCACGGAAGTGTTACCACTCATTCAAAATAGTATAAAGTTAAATTGATAAATACGTCTCTACCGCTCGATCTATTCGGGAGGTTTTTTCGATTTAATCTGCCAAACCCAGCCATCCCCGGCGCACCGCGTAGAGCAAGCGGTTGATCAGCCTGTAGTCTTGGGTGCTGATACAATCAGTTAGCAAGATTGCTCGGATTTCCTCTCTTTGACATACCTTAAGTTTACCAGTTTCCCAAACCTCGAAAGAGAGTTCGGTCAGGCTAAATTGTGGGAGGGCACTTGCAAACGGCATTATGTTTAATAAAACTCGACACCTCTATAATGCGTCATTCTTCTGCATAATACTGTGATTGCAATCCGTAAAACGCTGTGACGCTTACCTGCTGCATTTGTGATGTAAATCTCTAGTAAGTGGCGATCTGAAATGGCAGGTGAAGCGATTTAAATTCGGTAGAAGTTGTGAGAGTAATAACATAAGTTGGTGATACTTATCACTGACTTAGATTTTCAGGGCGTTTGCTTAGTCTTGTTTTTTGTGCCGGCTTTTGCGAAATGATTGAGAAAATCAAGAGAATGATTGAGCCATGTCAAATTATCCAACACGCGCACTTGTGATGTTAACGCTCACACAACGGTTGCCGGCGAACCCAGGGGCGATTGTAATGTTAACCCTTGCTCTCACAGCCGAGGAACGCTCTCGCAGCCGCTACCGGCTAGAAACGCCTGAGTTTTCAGTGTCGCTTCAACTGCCACGAGGGACGGTGTTACGCGATGGCGATCTTTTGCAACCGGCAAATAGTGAGCAGTTCGTGCGAGTTGTGGCCAAACCAGAGCCGGTGTACACTGTGAGCGGTAAAACTCCCTTGGATCTATTGCGTGCTGCCTATCATTTGGGCAATCGTCATGTGCCCTTAGAAATCACACCCACTTATTTAAAATTAGCACCCGATCCGGTATTGCACTCAATGCTAGAGCAACTAGGGGTTGAGGTGCGGCAGGAAGTATCACCCTTTCAGCCGGAAGCCGGTGCTTATGGGCATAGTCATTGAGTGCTGAGTGCTGAGTGCTGAGTGCTGAGTGGGGGGATAGGGAGAGTATGATTCATTATTTCTTAACTATGCCCAATGCCCAATGCCCCATGCCCAATGCCCAATGCCCCTACCTTTAGGTTGGCGCAGCCTTGCCCTATGCCCCATGCCCCATGCCCCATTCCCAATGCCCCATTCATGTTAAATAATTTAGCACTTTTAAATTTGTTACAGTTAGCGAGTCCGGCGCTGCCGGTGGGAGCTTATAGTTATTCTGAAGGACTTGAAACGCTTGTTAATAATAGTACGATTAATAATAGACAGAGCTTAGAAAACTGGATATTACACTCTTTAAAATCCGGGGGAATTCGGCTGGAAGCAGCGGTGATGGTGCGTGCTTATCGGGCTGCTGAAGCGGGGGATCTGGAGAGTTTAAAATACTGGAATGCTTGGGCAACAGCGGCAAGAGAAACGGAAGAGTTGCGGCAGCAAAGTTTGCAGATGGGAAGTGCTTTAAACCGGCTGCTTCGGTCAATGCAGCCGCAGTTAGAGGTGTGCTTGAGTGCTTGCGGGAATTCTTGTAATTTTGCCCTTGCTTTTGGGATTGCAGCTCAATTTTGGCAAATTGATTGTGAAGCGGCTGTGCAGGGTTATGTACATAGTTGGGCATCCAATTTAATCGGTGCCGGTGTTAAACTGATTCCGCTCGGTCAAACTGCCGGCCAACAGTTATTACTGAGTTTACATCCAAATTTGATTACAGCTACCCAAGAAATTTTATCCTGGGAAGATGACGATTTAAGCGTTTGCAGTTGGGGCTTATCGCTGGCGAGTATGAACCATGAAACACTTTACACTCGGCTATTTCGCAGTTAAAACTCCCTAATTTATAAAGGTGAAATCTCATGGACGAACCTACAATTGAGCGACTGCGTCGCATCTCGCAGAGTGTACATCAAGTGGCAGCACAAGGACGGGAAGCCATTACAGTTGGCCCTTTTCAAGCGCTGCTTGAGCCGTTTACAGATATGATTTGGCTGAACTATGCGGTTCCCATTGCCCCGCTAGGAAGCGCTAGAGAGGTGGCTGAAGCACTGGCAGAACTGCGGCGTGTGTTTGCTGAGCGCCAGCGTACCATCCGCTTTGAGTTTATAGAGGCGCTTTGGCCGGCACTTCCTGGGGCATTAGAAGAGGCCGGTTTGCAACTACAGGCACGTCAACCACTGATGCTTTGCACACCCGGCGATTTTCAACCGTTTAACGCCCCTGATGTGCAGGTGCAGCGCCTCACTGACACCGAGAATCTAGAGATTCTCACAAACTACCTATCTATACAAAGCGAAAGTTTCAACTTTGGGGAGATAAATGAACCTCCATCGGCAGAGATGATCGAGCAGTTGCGCGAGCATTTGCAGCGTGGCAGTTGGCGGTGCGCGATGGCAACTGTTGAGGGAATGCCGGCTGGGGGTGGCTGTACAATGCCCTTGGAACGGCTTTGTGAGCTTGCGGGTGTGGGTACATTACCCTCTATGCGCCGGCGCGGTGTGGCGGCTACGCTGTGCAGCTTTCTGGTGCAAGATCATTTTGACTCTGGGGGCGATTTGGTTTGGCTTTCTGCCGGCGATGCTGTTTCTCAAGCACTTTACCAAAAAATTGGATTTAGTGTCGTGAACACGCAGTTAAACTATATTGATACGGATAAAAATCTTGCTATTTAAAGTTTAAAAAATCAAAGCAGATAATGGTCTAAACCGTAATTTTTGACTTTATCATCTCACACCCATGCCCCATGCCCAAAAAAGTTATGTTTTTAAAAGTAAACTACTATAAATTCTTATGAGTGCATTTCGTGTAGGAATTGCCGGCCCTGTTGGATCGGGAAAAACTGCCTTAGTTGATGCTTTATGCAAGGCGATGCGGCAGCAATACAAAATTGCGGTTGTTACGAATGATATTTACACCCAAGAAGACGCTCAATTTTTAGTTCGCTCTCAAGCCTTAGAACAGGATCGCATTTTGGGAGTGGAAACCGGCGGCTGTCCCCATACTGCCATTCGTGAGGATGCTTCCATTAATTTGGTGGCAATTGAACAGTTGGAGGTGCGGTTTTCAGATTTAAATTTGGTGTTTGTAGAAAGTGGGGGAGATAATCTCGCCTCAACGTTTAGTCCGGAGTTAGTTGATTTAACGATTTATGTGATTGATGTGGCTGCCGGCGATAAAATTCCTCGCAAAGGTGGCCCAGGAATTACGAAGTCAGATTTGCTAGTAATTAATAAGATTGACTTGGCTCCTTATGTTGGGGCAGATTTGGGTGTAATGGAACGCGATACTAAAAAAATGAGAGGCGAAAAACCGTTTGTTTTTGCAAATTTGAAAAGCCAGGAAGGACTAGAAGTTGTGGTTAACTTTATCCGTTATCATCTAAACTGATTTCTGGTTTGTAGGACAGGTTTAATGCCTATCCTACAAAAGCTGCCGGTTTAGCCCATTAAAACGTAAATGTTGTGCGGAGTGTCCCAACATACATCGTCTTGTTCTCGCTGTTGTGTTCAGGATCGAGAATGACCATTAAACCTGGAGTAATGCCGATATTGTCCGTAATTTGATAGCGATAAAACGCTTCTAAATGTAAAGAGGAATCTTCATCTTCAGCAACATCACTATTGGTTATTTTTGGCGGCATTCCCACGACAATTCCCCCTAAGTTACCTTCTTTGCCGAGGTCTGGAAAAGCTAAGGTAAGTGCCCAGTTTAAAATCGTGGCATCGTCTCCCTGATTCGCAACTCTCACTCCATTACTAAAAGCATTATTTTGAGCAGTTGCTTCTGTCCTACCAACCCAACCGCCTAACACAAATCTGGGGCTAAGCCGCCAAGTTGCTTCTACGCCATAAGAATCTAATGAAGTGGCAACATCTCCAAAGGGTTTTTCTGCTAAGGAACTGCCCACTCCACCGGCAGTGCTGACATTATTATTTGCCACATCTTCTCCGGTAAAATAAGAGCGCACATAAGTCAAACCTAACCCAATATTTTCGGTGGGTTGCACGGTTAATTGTGCGATTGCGCCAAAAGTTCCATTAAAAAATCCGCGTTTAGGACTGGGATCGCCACCGGAAAGATAATTGCCGGCTAAATAACCTAAAGATAAACCCAAGCTTTTGCTGAAATTATAGGTTGCTCCCGCACCTACACCGGCCCCACTAAGCCGATAAATAGGGTTACGCTGTCCAAATTGGGAGATAGTTCCTAGGGCAGCGCCGCCGTAATCTAGGGCGTTGAGTGAGGGGGCAAAATCATCGAGTTTACCGCCGGCAAATTCGATCAAAACGTTGCCTTTGTCGCCGAGAGGAAAGTTATACCAACCTAAATCAATGTCGAAATTATTGCCAGTGCCTCTGTCTGGGTGGAGTCGCGCCATATTTGTGCCGGCAGCAGCACCTAAATTTGGAGTATTAGATGCGTATAAGCGAACTAATAAACTATCTTGGCCGGTGAAACTCGTAATAAAATTGAGACGCACTCGTTCAGATAAAGTGGGGACTGCGTTTCTGCCGGTGTCGATTTCTCCGATGATATCGCTGGCAGCAAATACGACTTCTCCAACGAGTTTTGTGGTTGTAGAGAATTGATTGGCTTCTAGTTCAGATGTACGGGCTTCTAAAGCGTCAATCCGACCTCTTAAAGTAGCCAATTCTCCTTGAAATTCTTCAAGTAGCCGGTTAAGAATTGCTAAATCTTCTTGGGTGACAAAGTCTTCCCCCGGCTGAATTAGCTGAGTAATCGCTTCTAAGCAGGCATTTAAACCGGCAGCAAATTCATATCGCGTTATTGCCCGATTTCCTCGAAATGTTCCATCGGGATATCCAGCTATGCAACCATAACGTTCAACTAAGTTTTGTAAAGCTTGAAATGCCCAATCAGTTGGTTGCACATCAGACAGTTGGGAAACGGATGTCACTTGTTCCATTTCCTGATTTTTTACAAGAGTTTCGACATTTTCTACTTGAGGGCTACCAAGATTTAATGGCTCATTTAGTGCCGGCATTTCTTCAATCACTGCCGGCTCAATTGCGCTCTCCTCAGATTTAATTGGCAATTCAAGAATTTGCAATTTTTTGGGGGATTCTTCAGCAATTGTGGCCATTGAAACACCCAGCAGAGAGATTAAAATTGCTGGGCTAATGAGCAACAATCGCCACAAAACTTTATGCATTTTTCCTCACACCCGGACACAGAGATGAATAGCGAAAAAAATAGCAAAGGCCGCTTGTAAGTAATGTAGTGTAAGCTACAATCTGCCTTTACCTATAGAAGGCCCAAGAAGGCCGGTTGAGCGATCAGTAAAATTATTAGTTATCCCAAAACAGTGCAAGGGAATCGTGAAAATTACACCATTTAGACGCCTCACACTACAGGCTGGTGAGCCTTTGCCAATTGTAAAGATTAGGTTAAGTCTAGGGAAACCTGTCAAGAAAATTTTGGTTTTGTATCGCAGATAACAATTTTTGTGGAGAGGCAAGGTTTAGTATCACACGTTATGTGTAGTGTCCATCTATCATCTGGACTAATAAAGATATGGTAAGGCGATTAGGCCGGCGTAAATTTTTGCTCTATGGTTCAGCCACTCTAGGAACCAGTATTTTCTTGAAAGCTTGTAGCGGATCGCCGACACAGACTGGAACAAATGGCACGACGACAGGTGCTTCTCCCTCTCCAAACGCTACAACCGTTGCCGCTGCCAGTGGGGACACTATTAAAGTTGGCATTCTTCACTCACTCACCGGCACGATGGGAATTAGTGAAAAAAGCGTCGTTGATGCCGAACAACTCGCTATAGAAGAGATTAACAAAGCCGGTGGTGTTCTCGGCAAACAAATCCAAGCGGTTGTAGAAGATGGGCAATCAGATTGGCCAACTTTTGCAGAGAAAGCGAGAAAGCTGATAGAGCAGGATAAAGTTGTCACTGTTTTTGGTTGCTGGACTTCTGCCAGTCGTAAAGCAGTGCTGCCGGTGTTTGAGCAGAAAAATCATATGCTCTGGTATCCTGTGCAGTACGAAGGTCAAGAGTGTTCTAAAAACGTCTTTTACACAGGTGCCGCTCCCAATCAGCAAATCGAGCCGGCGGTTAATTGGCTATTAGAAAATAAAGGCAAAAGGTTCTTTTTAGTTGGCTCTGACTACGTTTTTCCGCGCACTGCCAACACCATCATTAAAGCACAGCTAGAAGCCCAAGGTGGGGAAACAGTCGGGGAAGATTACTTAACCCTAGGAAGTACAGAAGTAACGCCGCTGATTACTAAAATTAAAGCAGCTTTGCCCGATGGCGGCGTAATTTTCAACACCCTCAATGGTGACAGTAACGTTGCTTTCTTCAAACAACTGCAAGGTGCCGGTTTAGGTCCAGATAAGTATCCGACAATGTCGGTGAGTATTGCCGAAGAAGAAGTCAAAGCAATCGGTGTAGAATATCTCAAAGGTCACTATGCCGCCTGGAACTACTTCCAAACCGTGGATAGTCCTGCTAATAAGAAATTTGTTGAATCGTTCAAGGCTAAATATGGAGCTGATCGGGTAACGAATGACCCGATGGAAGCTGCTTATATTATGGTTTACTTGTGGAAACAAGCCGTTGAAAAAGCGAAAACACCTGACGATTTAGAATTAGTTAGAGCTGCGGCTTTAGGGCAGACTTTTGATGCGCCTGGAGGCTTGGTCACTTTAGACAATAATCATCATTTGGCTAAAGTCGTGCGCTTAGGGCAAGTCAGGGATGATGGTTTGTTTGAGATTGTTTACTCTACACCTAAAGCAGTAGAGCCATTACCTTGGAATCAATTTGTGAAAGACACCAAAGGCTATGCTTGTGATTGGTCAGATCCAGCAAAAGGCGGAAAATACAAGAAAGCCTAAAATCTGACAAGTTTAGATTTTTTAACCGCAGATAAATTAAAAATGCAACTTAATTTAACGAAAATCATTTGTGTTTATTAGGTATTTATCTGTGGTTAAAAAACTAAAGTCTGAAATTTCAGAACTTTGAGTGTTAATCGCACTGCTACCGCTTTATATTTCAAATTAGCTTAAATTAGCTAGATACTAACCCCAAAGAAAAGGTAAAAATCGGAGAAATATTCCGTGAACAATTTAGCTTTGCAAGTCATTGATGGTTTATTTAATGGAATAAGTATTGGTGCAGTCTTATTAATTGCGGCTTTGGGGTTAGCAATTATTTTTGGCTTGATGGGCGTGATCAACATGGCTCACGGCGAGTTAATGATGCTGGGAGCTTATACAACTTTTGTGGTGCAAAATGCCTTCAAAATTTTGGGTGCACCTTGGTCAGAATTATATATTTTCTTTGCCCTAGTTTGCGCGTTTTTAGTGACGGCTTTAGCAGGGTTAATCCTAGAAAAAGGGGTAATTCGCTACCTCTACGGTCGTCCTTTAGAAACCCTGCTGGCGACTTGGGGAGTCAGTTTGATTCTACAACAGTTTGTCCGTAGTGTTAACTGGGTACTCGTGGTTGGAATTGGGCTATTTTGTCTATTATTTTTTGGGGCGATGTGGTTGCTAAACCGGCAATCGGTTATAGAGCAAGTTCGCAACAGAGCAATTGCAGTCATATTACCTTTGTCATTAGGAATTAGCTGGGCTGCTGGTCAAGTTTTAGCTCAAACTTATCAATTAGCCGTAACCAAGCCGTGGTTTGGTGCCCAGAATGTTAATGTTACAGCACCAGCTTGGCTGCGAGGTTGGTGGGAGCCGGCTACAAATTTGAGGCTACCTTATGCGCGGCTATTTATTATTGCGCTAACGGTTATTTGTGTGATAGGAATTTACCTATTTTTAAACCGTTCGGCGTGGGGATTGCGAATTCGGGCAGTGATGCAAAATCGCAATATGAGTGCTTGTTTAGGAATCCCCACAAAAAAGGTAGATGCCTTGACATTTGCTCTCGGTTCTGGATTAGCTGGGGTTGCCGGTTGTGCAATTAGCTTATTAGGTTCGGTAGGGCCGAATACAGGTCAGAATTATGTGGTAGATACGTTTATGGTGGTCGTCGTGGGTGGGGTTGGCAAGTTAGTCGGCAGTATTGTAGCAGCACTAACGATTGGGACAGTTAGTTACTTAATGGGTTCAGGTACACTGGCAGCTTTGTTCAAGCCGGTGCCATATTTGGCCGATATTTTTGCCTTCTTTTCAACAACAAGTATGGCGAAAGTGATGGTTTTTGCGCTGATTATTGCTTTTTTACAAGTGAAGCCGGCAGGAATCTTCCCGCAAAAAGGGCGTACCGTTGATGCTTAAGAATTAAAATATTTAACAGGGAGAAATGAAAATGCAACAGGGGGAAAAAGGTACAGAAGTCGAAAGTGAGAATGAGAGCGATCTACAACCAAAAAATATAAAAGTTGAGCGGTTCTCCTTGAGAAGAAAGAAAGCGGAGGATTGGAGAAGTGGAAGCGAGAATTCTTCACGGTTGCACTCTCTAACATCTAAACAAAATTCGCTATGGATAGAAGCCGCTGCGGTTGTGGTGATCGCAGCGATCCTCATCTTTATAATGCCGGCACTTCTGACAGAGTTTCGTCTCAACTTGCTGGGGCGATTTTTAGCCCTGGCAATTGCTGCCCTCGGCATTGATTTGATCTGGGGTTACACGGGAATGTTGAGCCTAGGGCATGGCGTTTTATTTGCTCTAGGGGGTTATGCTTTGGCAATGCACTTAAAGCTGCAAATTCCCCCCGATGCCAGTATTCAGTTACCGGAATTTATGTCGCTTTATGGGGTAACAGAACTCCCTTGGTTTTGGCAACCTTTTTACTCTTTTGGTTTTACCGTGGCTGCCGTAATTCTAATTCCTTCTGTGGTAGCAGCATTACTCGGTTATTTAGTGTTTCGCAACCGCATTCGAGGCGTTTACTTTTCGATTCTGACGCAGGCGGCAACGATTGTATTTTTCAACTTTTTTAATGGACAGCAACAACTGATTAATGGTACTAACGGGCTAACAGATTTTAAAACGTTATTTGGAGCAGAAGTCAATGCACCTCGGACGCAGCTCGTTTTCTATTCGATTACGGTGCTGTTGCTGGGTGGTGCCTATGCCTTGTGCCGTTGGTTGACAAGTGGGCGATTTGGGCGTTTGTTGATGGCAATTCGGGATGATGAAAGTCGGGTGCGTTTTTCCGGCTACAATCCCACCGGCTTTAAAGTTTTAGTATTTGCTATCTCTGCGGCACTTGCCGGCATCTCAGGTGCAATATTTACGCTGCAAACCGGCATCATTTCACCCAAAGCAATGGATATTGCTTTTTCCATAGAAATGGTAATTTGGGTGGCAGTAGGGGGACGAGCAAGTTTGGTCGGTGCGATTGTTGGGGCAGTTGTTGTTAACTATGCAAAAAGTTTGTTGAGCGAACAATTACCCGAAGTTTGGCTATTTTTTCAAGGCGCACTGTTTTTAATTGTGGTGATGGTACTTCCGAATGGTTTAGTGGGTTGGTTGCGTTACCAAGCTATTGATCAGATTAAAGGATTCTTTGGATTCCGCAAACAAGTCGCAACCTATCCCAGTCTAGAAGAAGATCCAGAAGTGCGACAGGAACGAGAAAAGATAGGGACTGGGGACTAAGAAAATAAAAGCCGGCTGAGGTGCAGTGTGAACGAAAAAATTCTGGAAATTGAAAATTTAACCGTTAGTTTTGATGGATTTAAAGCGCTTAACCAGCTCAATTTTAGTATGGATGCTGGGGAGTTGCGCGTTGTTATTGGCCCGAATGGAGCGGGAAAAACCACGTTTCTGGATGCCATCACCGGCAAGGTGCAACCAACCACCGGGCGGGTATTATTTAAAGGGAGAAATTTACGCTCCCTCTCTGAAGATAAAATCGCCCGATTCGGGATTGGCAGAAAGTTTCAGACGCCGCGAGTTTACCTTAATTTAACGCCTCGTGAAAATTTAGAGTTAGCGGGCAACCGCAATAAAAATGTTTTAACAACTTTGTTTAAAAAGCCCCCAATATCTGAACGAAGAAATGTTACCCAGTTATTAGAAACAATTGGGTTAGTCGCAAAAGCAGATATTCATGCCGGCTTACTGTCTCACGGGGAAAAGCAGTGGTTAGAAATTGGGATGCTCGTTGCTCAAGCCCCAGATTTACTGCTAGTCGATGAGCCGGTTGCCGGTTTGACGGATGAAGAAACAGAATTAACCGGCAATTTACTTCTCTCCCTGGCGGAAAGTCACTCGATTATTGTCATTGAGCATGATATGGAATTTGTGCGACAAATTGCTCGAAAAGTAACCGTCTTACATGAAGGTTCCCTTTTATGTGAGGGCACGATTGAAGAAGTGCAAAATAACCCGCGTGTGATAGAAGTGTATTTAGGAAAACCGATGACCGATTACGAGGTAGCTTGAGGCGAAATTGAGATGATGCTGCAAGTAGCTGGATTAAATGTTTACTACGGTGAGAGTCATATTCTTCGGGATGTGGATTTAAGCGTGCCGGCGGGCAAAATGGTATGTCTAATTGGACGCAATGGCGTAGGCAAAACGACGCTTTTAAAAACTGTGATGGGGTTGCTCAAACCTCGCAGTGGCACGATTACCTTTGCCGGCAATTTAATCAATTCCAAATCTCCAGATAAACGCGCCCGATCAGGGATTGGATATGTACCCCAAGGACGAGAAATTATCCCGCGTTTGACGGTAAAAGAAAATTTGCTCTTGGGTTTAGAAGCAAGAAGCCGGCAAGAGAAACGCCTCACCCCCAATCAAGCCATTCCCGATGAAATTTTTGAGCTATTTCCTGTCTTAAAATCCATGCTTTCTCGCATGGGTGGCGACTTGAGCGGAGGACAGCAACAGCAGCTAGCTATTGCCCGTGCGTTGATGGGAAAACCTCAATTATTGGTATTAGATGAACCCACGGAAGGCATCCAACCCTCGATCATTTTAGAAATTGAGGCAGCAGTGCGAGGCATCATCGCAGCCACCGGCATCTCTGTTTTATTAGTTGAACAACATCTGCATTTCGTCCGACAAGCAGATTGGTATTATGCCATGCAAAAAGGCGGAATTGTGGCTTCTGGCGCTACGAGCGAACTTAGCAATGAAATTATACAAAGATTTTTAGCGGTGTAAGTCTAGACGCTGCCATCTGTTAGACAATAGAGAGTGCCGGTGGAGACGTGAGCGATTGCGTCTCTACCTTACTTATGTAATTTTAGCCCAACGATGATCCGGATGCCGGCAGAAAACTTATCCACCGGCTGGCATGGCAATCTTAACTTGATTTACGCCAAACGTGCCGGCACAACTCAATTAATTCATAATCAAAATCAAGCACCTTTGAAAGTGCAGCGACCATTTTATCCTGAAGGGCCGGCTGTCTGTCATAGCATTATTTTACACACCGCCGGCGGCATCGTGGGGGGCGATCACTTATATTCAGATTTTCACCTTCAACCGGATGCTCACGCCTTAATTACCACCGCAGCCGCCGGTAAAATTTATCGAAGTAATGGTAATTCTGCTAGACAAAACATTCAAATTCATGTCGAAACGGGTGCTTGTTTAGAATGGCTGCCGCAAGAATCAATTATATTTAACGGGGCAATTTATCAGCAAAATTTAAAAGTTGAATTAGCCCCAAAAGCAAGCTGGTTGGGATGGGAAATTACCCGTTTCGGTCGAACTGCTAGAGGTGAACAATTTTTGCAAGGAAATTGGCGTTCTCACACAGAAATTTGGCAGGAAGGACAACCTTTGTGGATAGACCGGCAGCACTTAACAGGTGGAGAAGAAATGTTCAACAGTCCGCACGGATTAGCCGGACAGCCGGTGGTGGGAACATTGGCTTGGGTGGGGCAGCCGGCAACGCCAGAAATCGTAGAAAAAGCCCGCCTTTTGTGGCAAACTGCTGAACACCAAGGCGAAGCCGGAGTCAGCCGGCTCACCGCAGGACTCTTATGCCGATATCGTGGTCAGTCTACCTCAGAGGTGAGAAACTGGTTTACAGATGTTTGGCAACTGCTACGCCCATCCTTTTTAGGACGTACCAGCCGCCTACCGCGAGTTTGGCAAAATTAAAGGAGTTATGAATGCAACTCTCACCGCAAGAAAAAGACAAATTACTAATTTTTACTGCCGGCTTGCTTGCAGAACGTCGCAAAAATAGAGGGTTAAAACTGAATCACCCAGAAGCCGTTGCTTATATTTCTGCGGCAATTTTGGAAGGGGCGAGAGATGGGCGCACTGTTGCAGATTTAATGAGTTACGGAACAACGCTGCTAACGCGGGATGATGTCATGGAAGGAGTGCCAGAAATGGTAGATGAGGTACAAGTAGAAGCAACCTTTCCTGATGGCACAAAATTAGTAACTGTGCATACCCCAATTCGTTAGCAACAGTGCTAAAAACTTACACCGCACTTTTTTGAATTTCCCTGACATTTGAGCCGGCAGGTTCAAGCAGTAAAGTGAGTCCGCATCTGCGAACCACACAAACACTCTGGCCGGCTGCCAGCGTGACTTCTTGCTCACAACGAGCCGGCCACAATGAGCCATCAAATTGAACTCTACCCACCTGTTGAGGTTGTATCGGCTCATCTACAATCGCTCCCGATACTAAGTAGCGAAAGGTTAACTTGAGAGAATGTTTTCTGACACCAGTGCTAGGCCGGTTGTCAGCTTTCGCCGCTGAAAAAATCCTGACAGCAAACATGAAAATATCCCACAGCCTCAACGGGATTGGCATGGATTTTGTCCTCCAATGAACACCGGCTCTCAGCGGCCATTTTTGCTTAGTGCGTGAGGACGCAGGGCTGTAAAGCCTAGAAAATTCAACCCTCAAGTAAGATGATTGACAAGGTATACTTTCTAACTTAGTATATTAAATATATAAATTTTGCGGACGTTATCAACCGCTAAGGCAACAAATTTTAGGGCCATTTGGCGGTCGGGACAGTCACTCACGTGTTAAGGGAGATGCCGGTGCGATGCAACTGTTCGCACTACGACTGTGTAAAATCCTCCTGCCGAAGGATTTTTAATTTTCCGTAGCGATTCAGCCGACATTATAGGGAACTTTACCGGATGAATACACTGCATTATTTAAGGAGTTGCCCATTAGTTAACCTTTACTCCAAAAAGCTAAGTTATATTTTTTCAAAAAAATTAAGTATGAGTATTCAAAAGTATATTGTAAAAATTCTTTCAGGAAAACTTAGGAATACACTCACACAAAGCCAATGGAAGCTCTCACCAGTACGCGTCTTGAGGGTAACAGAATATAATAAAAATCGGAGACTTTTGAAATGCGAGAAGACTATCTTGATTCCCCCAATACCCGAAGAATATCTGCAAATGTTAACCGCTGAACGCGGCGTGTCTGGTGCCGAGTTACAAGCTTTGCAAATGGCCCTTGGCGGCCAATCGACTGCCGAGATCGCAACAGACCTGGGCATTAGCAACATTGCTGTCCGCAAGCGACTTGGTGAGGTCTACAGGAAATTTAATATCACAGGTGCCGGCCCAGGCAAATTAGCTGAATTGAGACACCAGCTGCTGTCCATCTATCAAGGTGGGCCGCATCAGGCACTATATGCAACGTCTTCCCAGCCGGCTTCCTCCGCACCCGTTATTCTCCCCCAGCGCCGAGATTTGAGCGAAGCACCCGACGTTCCCGTTTTTTATGGGCGCACGGAAGAAATGGCCACCCTAGAACAGTGGCTCTTGCAAGATAAATGCCGGCTTGTCTCAGTCCTCGGCTTAGGCGGCATTGGCAAAACCAGTTTATCTGTCCAAATCGCCAAACAAATTCAGGAACAGTTTGACTTTGTCATTTGGCAGTCACTTCGCAACGCCCCGACAGCCGAAGAGTTATTAAGTGGTTTAACCCAATTTTTATATAACCAGAAAAAACCCGACGTATTAACAGACATCAACGGTCGAGTCTCGCGGTTGATCGAGTATTTACGCAATCACAAATGTCTGCTGATTTTAGATGATTTTGAAAATGTCCTGCAAAGTGAAGAGCTAGCCGGTCAGTATCGTAAAGGATACGAAGGTTATCGCGAGCTACTCAAACGAATTGCAGAAACCAACCATACCAGTTGCTTAATGATCGTCTCTTCAGAGAAACCCGCAGACTTAGCCTTACTTGAAGGAGAAAAAGTTCGTTCCTTGCCACTGATCGGTTCAGGAGAAGTCGCCCTAGAAATTATCCGAGAGAAAGGCTTGTCAGGCCGGCAGCCAGAATGGAGCGCCCTAATTGACCGCTATGGAGGCAACCCATTAGCGATTAAAATCATGTCTTCAACCATTAAAGAATTGTTTAATGGCAATGTCGCAGACTTCTTAAAAAACACACTGTTTCTTGGAGATATTCGATATTTACTCGACCAGCAGTTTGTGAGACTATCTGACTCAGAAAAAGAAATTATGTTTTGGTTGGCAATTGAAGGCAATCCGCTAGACATTACTACCTTGAGAGAAGAGAGTTTGTTTCCTGTCTCACCCTCAGAGTTGCTCACAACACTGGCCTCTTTAGATCGGCGTTCACTGATCCAAAAAATAACGGAAAAAAGTGAAACTCTATTTACGCTTCAGCCGTTAATTATGAAGTATGTACTCAACCAATTTGTGGAGCAAGTAATAGACGAAATTCGAGAAGTGGTCAAAACGCAAAAACCTGAAAGATTAGCAGTCTTAAAAAGTCATGCGTTGAACCCAAATGAAAGTTTGCCAGATATTCATGAACTTCCTGATGTCTTGAAATTAGTGAAGCAGAAGCTGGAAACAATGCTGTATAGCAACCCAGGATTCGTTGAAGATCAGATTAATGGTCTAAAACAAGTTTTATCAAAGCTTGAAGGCAAATCCCGACGGGAAGTTAGATATGCCGAGGATAATATTCGTACACTGCTTACGATTCTTAAGGAAGATATAAGCGCGTGATTTACTGCATCAACCCCAGATGTCCTAATCGCGAAAACCCAGACAATCTGGAAACTTGCCAGACTTGCGGTTCCAGCTTGCTGATCAATGACCGATATCGGGTCGTGAAACCATTGCGGGAACTTAACCCAGCTTATCCGACCGATATTTATGAAGTCAAAGATTTGGGTGGGGTTGATGACTGGGGAACCTTAAAGGTTCTGAAAGTTTTGAAGTTCAACAACCCGGAACTCACGCGCCTGTTTAAGGAAGAAGCACGCGCTTTGATGTTTTTAAGGCATCGAGGAATTCCCAGAGTTGAACCGGATGATTATTTCACATTTTCTCCTAACACCGGCAAGTCGTTGCCTTGCTTAGTTATGGAGAAAATAGAGGGAGACAACTTAGCAGATTGGTTAGAAGGTAACGGCCCAATTACCAAAAAAGAAGCGCTGGATTGGCTGCAACAGCTCACAGAAATTTTGGATCGGGTACACGAACAAAACCTTTTGCATCGAGATATTAAACCCTCTAATATCATTCGCAAACCAAATGGCCGGCTGGCTTTGATAGACTTTGGCACGGTTAAAGTCGGGAATGACGGTGGGACGAGAGTTGGGACAACGGGATACGCAGCACCAGAGCAAGTAATTGGCCAATCAGGGCCACGCTCAGATTTCTATGCTTTGGGGCGCACTTTTGTCCATTTACTCACCGGCATTCCTCCACAAGATTTTAGTACCGACTCTGATCCAGAAACTCTGAATTGGCGAGAAAGCGCCAAGGGTTTAAAACCTTGGACGCCGCTTTCAAAAGGTTTAGCAGATTTAATTGATGAGCTGATGGAACCGGAACCTAAGAGCCGGCCAGAAAATACCTGGGAAATCTCTAAACGCCTAGAAAGCATTGCTAAAGCTTCAGACACGCCTAATTCTGGTTTCCGAAAGTTAAAAGCAGCACTGCTGTCTTTAGGATTTATCAGTTTTCCTCTAATCGCTCCTCAAATTCCCGTTCTAGTTAATCAATTTTTGGTTCCTAAACTTGATCGTTTTTTTGTTTCACTTGGGACTGCAAACTATAGTGAGGGTCAACTTCAAAGTGCCAAATTTTACTACGAATTAGCCCTCAAACTCAATCCTAAGTCTGGGGCTGCTCACTACAGCTTGGGCATGATTTGCGAAGATAAAAAAGATTTTGAGTGTGCCAATAATCAATACTCGCTTGCTACGCAGAGCAACGATAAAAACGTTGCTCCTGCTGCTATCAGTAACTTAAGTCGCTTGCAAATTTTGGATCGAGACAGTGCCAAAGCCGTCGATCTACTCTTGCCTAATTTAGAGCTGGCTGAACACCCTAGAGTGAAAGCCGCTTTGTACAAAAACCTTGGTTGGGCTAGGCTTGAGCAAACTCGCTATGCCGAAGCAGAGACTAACTTGCAGAAAGCCATTAAATTAGCGGGTAATTGGGCTTCTCCTCACTGCTTACTCGCACAGGTACTAGAAGCTCAAGGCAAAAAGCCAGCCTCACTTGTGGAATGGAAAAACTGCCGCGACTATCCTTCTGGAGGTAGCCCAGAGGAAGATACCTGGAAAAGTACGGCACGGCAACGTTTGAATGAAGCAGCAAAGAAAAAATGATTAGCGTTGGTGGTAGCACCGGCAGCGTTAGAAGCCGGCAGTAACCGGCAACCCACTGCAAACCGATAAATTCATTAGACAATCAACCATTAGCCGGCACCAACAAGCAAACTCTTTGAATTCCACCCAAGATGAAGCTCAAAATGGTCGGGTGCTGCCTCCGTGCCGGCATCCGGGTTTTTCTCAATCTCCTCCCTTTCTAATTCCTCATCTCGCTCAGATATATCTACCTCATCCAAGATTTCCAGCTCTACATCGATTTCCACCGGCTCTGGCTTGTCATCCTCATTGGCCCGTGTAAAAATCGCTTTCATAATAAAAGTTGGCAGTTGTGGCGATTGTGGTTTTTTCTCCCACACCATTTGAGCCACAGAAGACTTTTTGGCAGCAATATTAAACCAAGTCATCATAGAATTTTCCTTTGATCAAAAGCGATTTTTTCGTTAATTACCTGGTTGAAAACAAAAAGTCGCGCAGCACTGCCTCACACTTATCAACTAATGTGAGTTATGTGAGGGGTTATAGCACCCAATCATTGTCTGATTGTCTAGTCGCTTTCCAAAGACTTTTCAGTAACCAGTTTTCTCAAGCACACATCCAAAGATATACGTGAGAAGAGGCAGAAGAGGATAAGAACAGAAAAAATTCCCCTTTACTGCCGCAGACTTCACCATTTATCTTTGACGAAACCGGATTGATTTCCCCTAATTTTTTTGAATCTCACTTTCTGGATTTAATTTTTATATATTATGTGTTAAAAACATATATGTCAAGCTACCCCACTAAAAAATAAAAGTTTCTATGGATTAAGTATTATATAAAATGAGAAAAATCCTTGTTTAGTGAGATTTAATCAAAACCGGCTAGGGGTGCCGGTTGACAGTTGCGAAGGTTGGTTCTACTGACATCGTCGTTTTCAGGACTCGCCGGCTTAGGTTGAGTACCGGCATTGTGATATCTAAGTTATGGAAAGTATTCACGGTTACACAAGACTCGCACTAGACGGTGATAGTAAAATGCAGTGCTAGTTAGCCAGTAAACACATAAAACGAAGGAGCCAGAACTTTGAGAAAGGTAGAAGCCATTATTCGGCCATTTAAGCTAGACGAAGTCAAGATTGCCCTTGTCAACGCCGGCATCGTTGGGATGACTGTTTCCGAAGTCCGGGGCTTTGGGCGTCAAAAAGGACAAACCGAGCGCTATCGCGGTTCCGAGTACACCGTTGAGTTTCTACAGAAGCTCAAAGTCGAAATCGTTGTGGAAGATGACCAAGTCGATATGGTTGTAGACAAAATCATCGCCGCCTCCCGCACCGGCGAAATTGGAGACGGCAAGATTTTCATCTCGCCGGTTGATCAAATTATCCGAATTCGTACAGGAGAAAAGAACCAAGAAGCGATTTAAAAGCTGAGAGCTGGGGGTGTGCTAACCCCCAGTCCCTGCTCATTCCTGCATCAGTTGCTGGATTTGGGGTAACAGCGCTTCAAACGCTTTGCCCCGATGGCTGCACTGTCGCTTCAACTCTGGCGTCATTTCCGCGAAAGTTAACTGCTGCGCCGGCACATAGAAAATCGGATCGTAGCCAAATCCGCCAGTACCCCTTGGCGCGTGGAGGATTTCACCCCGGCAAATCCCCTCCACTTGCAAGGCAATTCCTCCATCAGGACGGGCAATAGCGATAGCGCAGACAAATTGAGCCTGTCGATTGGCTTCATCGCCCAATTCCCCTAGCAGCCGGCTAATCCGATCCGCATCCGTTTTGCCATAACGCGCCGAATAAACTCCGGGCACACCGGCAAGCGCATCCACTGATAAACCAGAATCATCAGCAATCGCCCATTCCCCGGTTGCTTTAGCCACCTCAGACGCCTTCAGACAAGCATTTGCCATAAACGTCTCGCCGGTTTCTTCAACGTCCAATTCATCAGGTTTCAGGCGTAATTCCCAACCCAGATCAGACAAATACGCCTGCATTTCCTTCAACTTACCGGGATTGCCGGTGGCGACAACAAGCAATTTTGGATTTGTCATTGGTTAGTTTTTCGTTGTTAAAATCGATTCGCCCACTCTTTTGCCCATGCCAAAGTGTGACGCACTTGCTCAGGCGTTGCAGCTTCGCAATATAGCCGCAAAACCGGCTCAGTCCCGCTAAAGCGAATCAGTAGCCAGCTATCATCCGCTAAACGAAACTTATAACCATCAATTGGATTGCAATCCACCACCGGCTGACCGGCTATTTCTTGCAGTGGCTGCTTTTGCAGTTGTTCTAGCAAACGCGATCTCACCTCCATACTCGCCAAAGGCAGATCAATGCGATCATAAGCAGCCGTAAAGCCGGTTTGTTCCTGTAGCCGGCGGTAGATCTCGCCTAAATCTTGATTCGATTCCACAACTGCTTCCAGCAGGTAAAGCGCTGATAGCAAGGCATCGCGTTCCGGAATATGTGTCCCGTAGCCAATTCCCCCCGACTCCTCACCGCCAACTAACACCGGCACCTCTAGCATCCGATCCCCAATGTACTTGTAGCCGATGGGCGTTTCATAGATTGGCAAATTGTATAAAGCAGCAAGGCGAGGAATTAAATCGGAACCACTCACCGTTTTTACAACTTCCCCTGTCCATCCCCGGCGTTTCGCTAAGTGATCAATCAGAATTGGGATTAAAATTTGAGAGCTAAGGAAATTGCCTTGAGCATCCACAGCCGCGATCCGGTCGCTATCGCCATCAAACACAAATCCAATCGCTAAACGCTCTCCACTTCCCCCACCCTCTCGTCGGTGGGTTCGCATCACTCGAAATAACTGGGAAAGATAGCGAGGCAGTGGTTCCGGCGCACCTCCATCAAATAGGGGATCGCGGTTGCTGTTAATTTCTTGCACCGGCATCTCTAACAACTGGTTTAACCCGCTGGCAGCCGCACCGTGCATCACATCTGCAAAAACCGTGAGTTTTCCTTGGGAAATCGCATCCTGAATCCGCGAGATATCCACCTTTGCCCTTAGCCCCTCACAGTAACTCGGCCAGGGATTGAACATTTCTAGTTTTCCCGCAGTTACCGGCTGCTCATTCTGTGCCGGCACTTCTCCTTCCAACCGGGCTTCAATCTGTTTTGTTACCTCTGGGGACACCGAACCCCCAAAATATCCCTTGACTTTTAATCCTAAGTATGCAGCAGGATTGTGGCTGGCAGTTAAGACGATTGCACCTAGGGCATTTTTTTGCTTAGCTGCCCAACTGAAAGCCGGAGTCGGGGCATAACCTTCCGAGAGCAATACATCGAATCCTGCCGCTTGGATGGCCTCAGCCGCCGCCTTGGCGAAGTCTTCAGCCAGAAAGCGCCGGTCATAACCAACTATGACGCTATGGCTGCCGGTGGTGTCGCCATAGATGTCTGCTAAGACTTGTGCGGCCACTGGCGCAACTCGCACCACACGCTCAAAGGTGAAATCTGCCGCAATCACGCCCCGCCAGCCGTCTGTACCAAACTTGATTGGAGTAACAGATGCCGGCACAGAGGAAGGTTGAACCATGATTAAATTTGCCTCGCTTACATTTATGACACCAGTTTTTCATGGCTTCTCCACATTATAAAAATGGGCGCTCCTCTCAAAGCATCGAGCAAAAGAAAAAAAACGTGTGATGTAAATTTTTTTGCGCTCAAAACCAGAATTTTTAATCCCAAAATCCCCAAATCTTGGCTCCAGCAAAACTCAAAACCCATAGAAAATAAGCTTTTCCAGATCATCTGCCAAATCTTGATATAGGATGGTTTGCTGGGGCTGGGTATAATTTGCCCCTGTGGTTGCTATAGGAGCAAGGTGTCGGATATGGCCAACATAATTGGAGATACGCTCGATAACTCCATCATTGGAACTGCGGAAACTGATTTAGTTTTGGGTCTTGAGGGAGCCGATACACTCTTTGGCCGTCAAATTACTGACCAGTTATTTGGCAACGCCGGCACTGACCTATTGTTTGGCGAGGACGGCAACGACATCATCTGGGGGGGTGGAGATGAAGATACCCTGTTTGCAGGAGTCGGCGATGACACTGTCTATGGGGACTTAGGCAATGACCAGGTATACGGCGAGGCCGGCCTAGATCAAGTTTTTGGAGGAGCCGGTGACGACACTTTATGGGGTGGTGTGGGCAATGACACCGTTTTAGGTGAAGAGGGTCTTGACACCATCTATGGAGAAGCCGGCGATGACCAGTTATTTGGCAACGGCGAGAGCGATCACCTTTTTGGCGATGACGGTGTAGACATCTTGCGGGGCGGTCAAGGAGATGACACCCTTCAGGGTGGAAACGACAATGATGTTGTCGGCGGAGATTTTGGCAACGACTATGCTAGCGGCAACAGCGGCAACGATGCCTTAACCGGCGCAGATGGCGACGACACCCTGCGCGGCGGTCGCGGCAATGACTCTCTTTTAGGCGATGATGGCAATGACTATCTGTTGGGTGACTTTGGTGAAGATACGATAACAGGCGGTGCCGGCCAAGATGTATTTGTTTTGTCTGCCAGTGCCGGCCCTGAGTACATCACTGACTACTTCGACAACCAAGATTTTATTGGCTTAGGTGATGATTTAACTTTCGCCGACCTTGAGTTCGAGGAGGGACTTAATTTAGTCTCAGAAAACGCTCTCAGGACATTTACTATCATCAACGCCCCAGGTGGTAAGCTTTTGGCAATCTTGGCAAGTGTTCCCTCTCCAGCGCTGTTGACTGAGGAGGATTTTATAACCGTTGGTGAAACCGGCCTGGGTACAGGTGCATTCGTTACAGCGTCTGGTGATATTATCACCACACCCACAACTCCCTAATAACCCTTGTTATCCTGAGCCTATGCTGCCCCTCTCCCCGCGTATATTCAAAACAGCTATGAACGCCGGCACTCTTAAACTTAATTTCCGACTATGACCGGCAGATTTATTGTTTTTGAAGGGGTTGAGGGGTGTGGGAAAACCACACAGTTACGAAAATTACAGATGTGGCTGCAAGCAGACAGCCGATTTAAACACCGTTCTATACTGGTTACTAGGCAACCAGGAGGCTCAGAACTTGGTTTGCAGTTGCGCCGGCTACTTTTAGAACCACGTCCAGGCGAACCGATTCAAGATCGGGCAGAATTATTTTTATATGCTGCTGATCGAGCGCAACACGTTGAGGGATTCCTCAAGCCTCAGTTAGCTGCCGGTGCGATTATTTTATGCGACCGCTACACAGATTCCACCATTGCTTACCAAGGCTATGGTCGGGGTCTAAATCTAACCGTAATAGAACAGCTAAATCAGCTAGCAACAGACGGACTGGAGAGCGATTTAACCTTATGGTTAGATGTAGATGTAGAAATCGGTTTAGCGAGGGCCAAGCGTCGGGGAAGCGTTGATCGCATTGAGCAAGCAAATCTAAATTTTCACCGGCGAGTTCAGCAAGGATACACAGAACTCGCCAAAGCCCATCCCCATCGAATTGTGCGAATAGATGCCAGTCCCAGTGAAGAACAAGTTGCCCAGCAGATTCAAACAATTTTGAATCAACATTTTTTCCCCGGAAGAATCGAAAATCGCTGAGAACAAATCCTAAAAGTTTTTAACCCGTAGCTTCCTAAGTCCCACTTTGAATTATGAGCGATTTTTTTGAACAGCTCATCAGCCAAGAACCGGCAGTCGAGTTGCTAACCCAAGCAATCGCACAGAATCGAATCGCACCGGCTTATTTATTTGCCGGCCCTGACGGTGTGGGGCGTAGTTTAGCCGCCCGTTGTTTTATTGAGCAACTTTTCTGTATTAATCTCCCCGAACATCAAGAGATTGCCTCAATACAAAAACGAGTGCGTCAGGGCAATCATCCCGATCTACTGTGGGTGGAACCGACTTATTTGCACCAAGGAAAGCGACTTTCGGCAGCGGAAGCAGCGGCAGCCGGTGTGAAGCGAAAAGCTCCCCCTCAAATTCGGCTGGAACAGATCCGGGAAATTAGTCAATTTCTCAGTCGGCCTCCTTTGGCAGCGTCGCGCTCGGTAGTCGTGATCGAACGAGCAGAAACAATGGCGGAGGCGGCAGCAAATGCCTTACTGAAAACGCTGGAAGAACCGGGACAGGCGACGCTGATTTTGATTGCACCGGCATCCGAGTCGTTATTGCCAACGTTGGTGTCGCGCTGTCAGCGGATACCGTTTTATCGATTGTCACGAGAGGCGATGGATCAGGTACTCAGGCGGCACGCTCATGAGGAAATTGTGGCAAATGAGCCGGTGATGGCGCAGGCGCAGGGAAGTCCGGGAGATGCCATCACCTGTTGGCAGCAATTACAAACGATTCCCCCGGAACTGCTGCAAGCGGTAACGCAAATGCCCCGCACACCCCGCAAAGCTTTAGAACTGGCAAAAGAAATTGACAAAGCTTTAGATACGGAAGCGCAGTTGTGGTTGGTGGAGTATTTACAGCACTGCTACTGGCAACAACAACTTCAAGCCGGCATAATTCATGAGTTACCTCTACGCCGATTGGAAACAGCCCGCCAGTATTTGCTCAATTATGCCCAGCCACGATTAGTCTGGGAGTGCACACTTTTAGATATGTGTCAATTAGGGAAAGTTTGCTAAAGTGGGTTTATCCGCCAAAAAAGCGGTCTTTCCTTGTTCCTATGCGCCTCTTTTCTATCCTGGAAATTTAATGCTTATGCGTTAAAGGGATTCGGTGCCGGTGGAAACACAGAGACTCAAAAGCAGAAAAAAATTAACTTATGATAAGAACTATAGGTAAAATACTAAATGAAGTTAATTTAATTCACAAGCACCACTTTAGCGACAGGTGAATAGGTCTATGATCCTACAAAAAGCAATTGTAGGGTTGTGCTGGCCGGCAAACTGGTTATTTTAGTGGTGATCAAGTCAAACAACGGGGAATAGTCTGAGACTCCGAGGAAAAAAGCAATTGCCAATTCCTTTAAGCGCAGGAGTGAAGCTTTTGTAACTCAGCCACAGTGAGCTTGCATCTACAAACAAGTCCATTAGATACTTAGGAAATTGCAAGTCAATGTCTGAAGACATTCAAAATATGGCTTTGGAAGTTTTACCAGAACCCGAAGTTTTACCAGAACCCAACGCTGATAATGCTGTGTTTTTAGAGCCTGCAGGTGACCAAATCCAGCCGGCAACGGACGTGGAATCACCCGATCACTCTAACCCTCGCGACACAGAACCGGCAGACGAATTAAAAGCCATCGCTAAGGCTTTAATGGTTAATTTGGCTTGGACAATGGGAGGATTGTTTAATAAAGAGTAAATGTTTTGCCGGCTGATTGAGTTTGAGCGATGTCCTTGAGCTAATATTGTCATTAATTTGCAGAAACTCACAGGTTCTCATAAATGCGGGTTCCCTGACACACAGTAGCAAGAAAGCCAAGAAGCCGTAATTTTCTATCGCCGGCACATTTACAGCCAATCGATCACTGCAATCACATCAGCATCTATGAACCTACAGAACCAGGCTAATCTGACCATTCAAGAAGCCCAACAACTTCTTGCACCTTTTAACTGTATAGAAACAAAATCAGTAGATTCTGAATCGGAAAAAGTCTTAATCCGTCAAGCCCTGCTTTTACTAGCCGGCCACTCTGATTACCAAATATTAGGAATTTGCGCCGGCACTCCAGAGCAAGGTCTATTAGCGCTAGAAAGCTATGCAAAAGCTTTAGGCTATGAAGCTTCCCTCGACATTTCCAAAGCTGAAGGCTCTGTTTATATTAAGTTCAACCCTCTCACAGGCTTATGTTATTTTGACTCCTACACAGGAAAACATCGAGGCGTTCTGGTTTCTTGTCAATCTTCTTATCAAGAAGGAATTAATGAAATGTATGGTCACTTACCGCTTGAGTTATTTATATGAAAATCTTAAAATAAACGTTTAGATAAAAAACTACAGAGAATTTATATTCTACTCAATACCAGATGTAATCCTAAATTTAGGCTGTTCCTATTTTCTCATGAAATTTTTAATTTCTTAAAACATAGGATATAGAGTATCGAAATTACGAGTTTTTGTAAGCTTTTTGTAATAACGATCATACATCCTTAAACTATCCTTTCGTACCTCATTTGCAATCACACCTAAAACAGGAAAATCACCAGTGCTTAATCGATCCAAGACTTGTGTCAAAACAGTCCGATTTGTTTTACCCATCCGCACCACTAGGATGAGTCCATCTGTATTTGCCGCCAGAAATTTACTATCTGCCACATTCAGCAGCGGTGGTGCATCATAAATAACTAAATCAAAGGCGGATTTTAACTTATTCATTAAATATTGCATATTTTTAGATGAAAGAAATTGAGGCGCATCTGTTAGCATTTTTCCAGCAGTTAGCACCCATAAATTTTCCTCAATCTGTGATTTAATAATCACATTATTCACTTGAATATTGCTGGAAATTACATCACTTAATCCTTTCTGGGGTGCTAAGCCAAGCTGAGTGTGAATTTGAGGCCGGCGCAAGTTTGCATCCACCAATAATACTCGCTGCCCCATAACAGCCGCAGCTTTTGCTAAGTTCAACGCTACTGTAGATTTTCCATCTCCCGATGTAGCAGAACTAATCACCAAAGATCGAATACGTTTGTCCAACTTTAGAAAGCGAAATTTTGTATAAAGTAAGCGAAAAGCTTCTTGGAAAAAGGAGGGACTAAGGAGGTGAGACGAATTAAGTTCCTCTTCCGCTAATTCCCCTCTTAACGGCTTTAGTAATGTTTGCTCACTATAAGGAATCATTCCTAAGAGAGGTAAACTTAGAGAATTTTTTAAATCATCAGTCGTGTGGAAAACATTGTTCAGTCGTTCCGCCAACGCAGCTGCACCCGCACCTAATAACAAGCCGGCGGCTCCTCCTAAAGCTAAAGTAATGGGCAGTTTTGGAGACACAGGCACCGGCATCCCTTTCATATCTTGCATAATTTCCGGTAGAGAAATTAATTCCCAAGGCACCTCCTGCTGAGCAGCTTCAACCCGCAGCACTTCTCGTTGTGTTAAAAGTTGCTTTAGTGTGTCAGTGGCTATATTTAATTCTGCTTCTAAATTTGAGTGTTCACGAACCAAGGAAGGAAATCGGCTTACTTGTTCATTTAACTGCCTTTCCGCCTCTGCAGTGGCGTTTAAGCGCACCTCTTGAACGAGGATAGTGTTTGCAGTATTGATTAACTGTTGAGCTAAATTCAAGCGAATTGAATCTTGGAAAGGTAAAGTCTTAATGTTTCCTGTTTTTCCTAAAACTTGTTGCGCTTCTTGATTCAACAAAGGAATCAAATTTTGCTGTTGCTCTCGCAACATTCTCAGAGTCGGGCTAGTTTCATGAAATCGAGCTGATTCAATAGCAATCTTTGTTTCTATTTCTTTAAGTTTATTGAGCAACTGTTGATATCGAGGTGCTTGAGTTAAAGCCGCAGCGGCAATTGCATCATCAGGATCTAAACCTAGACGTTGCTGTAGCATCGTATAGAGTGAGCGCTGCTGATTTAAGGTTGTTTCTGCCTCTACTCGCTGGTTTTGAATTTGAATCACTCGCTCAGATAGCTGCTCTCCCTGAATTTGCAGATTTATAATATTAAATTGCTGCCGAAATTCCAGAAGTTTTCTTTGCTGCTCATCCACACGCCGGCGCAAATCAGGCAGTTGCTTCTCGATAAAGTTAATTCCTTCGCGAGTAGAAGTTTTGCGATCATCAATACTGTAGTTAACATAGCCTTGAGCGACTTTTTCTAAAACAAAGTTAATTTTTCCTTTGTCCAAGTTGCGGTATCGAACTTCTATGATTTTAGTTTTGTTGTAGCGCTGAATTAATAACTGATTTTTCCCGGCTTCTTTATTAAAAAGAGAATCATAGCTCATATCTTTATATCGAGCTTGTAATTGCTCAATAATCGGAGACATGACTTTAGGACTCCACAAAACCTGTATTTGCGACTCATAATCTAAACCGGCTGCCGGCATTTTGCTTTTCAAGTCAATGGGAAGCAAGTTATTACCTTGACTTCCAGGCATCATCGGCTCTAATAACAACTGAAATTTGCCTTCATACTCAGGTGTTTGAGTAAAACTCCAAATTCCAACGACAGCCGTCACTCCCGTTGTTACACCGGCAATTAAAACGCTTCTACGACGAACAATCGGCAAAACCTGGCTGAGATCGAATTCTTCATCCTCATGTTTGTGCGCTTCAGATAGGTAAATGCGAGGTAATATCTGAGGTGGCCGGTTATGAACTTTAGGCAAAAGCTGCTGAGAAGATGGTTGGTTTTCTATCGTATTCATTAACTCAGCTCAGAAAATTTAAGGGGATTGAAGAATGATTTAAAAGAATGCCGGCAGATGCAACTCCTCACCCAAACCCTGCTGCTTTGAGAATTAGAACAAGTTGAGAATTGGGAAAATAAACCGCAGTGGACTTAACACATCACCCACCGTATCTGACAAGCCTGCTAACCCAGATTTACCAACGATAACCACATCATTAGGGCGGAGAGTTGGATTATTTTGTTCATTAATTCCATTTTCAAGATCAATTTCTATACTGCGTTTAGAAACTGTGCCATTCGCGTTGAGGCGAACCAGTTCCACAGTTCTTTTCCGCGCGCGTGTGTTAAATCCGCCCGCTGCGAGCAATGCTTGATTTAAAGGTGTATTGGGTGGAACTTGTACGGCTCCTGGTTTGACCACTTCTCCAACTATATTGATAGTAATTTCAGCGGGTGAAAAACTAGCAGAAGCCAGCTCATTTGCCTCTTCGGAATTCAGGGCAATTGCAGTGGGAATAACAATTGTATCGCCTTGTTGTAAAGTTACATCTTGACGTAAATCACCAGATTGTAAAAGATCCCAAAGATTGACGTTAATGGTTTTTTCAGAACCTTCTCTTGTCATGCGGCGTACTTGAACCTGGCGGATATCAGCTAATTGCGTGATGCCGCCGGCAACTTGAATGGCTCGTGTGATCGTTGGAATAGTGTCGTTTTCATCTGACTTAATAATATGAGATCCCGGACGAGCAACTTCACCCACCACAGCAATACTGACAGGTTGAGTTTGATCAGCAGCAAAGTTGGCGGCAGCTAATTGAGGAGCTTCTGCTAAATTAACATCAGTGGAAGTTGGAATAACAATCGTATCGCCTTGTTGCAAAATCACATCTTGCTGAAGATCACCACCTCGTAAAAGTTGCCATAAATCTACAGCAATTAGTTGTTGTGAACCGGCTTGTGTGGGCCGGCGAATTTGTACGCGACGAATATCAGCAGATTGCGTCACTCCGCCAGCAACTTTAATTGCCTTTGTTAAAGTTGCCCGCTCACCGGCTTCATCCACCGTTACGGTATAAGAACCGGGTTTAGAAACTTCTCCAACGACGGCAATATTTAAAGGTTGAGTTTTAGCCGCAGAAAAACTGGCAGATGCCAATCTAGGCGCTTCTGCTAAATTAGTGCTGACTGAAGTAGGAATAAAGATCATATCCCCATCTTGCAACGTTAAATCTTGACGCAAATCGCCGCCTTGCAAGAGTGCCCACAAATCGATTCCAATGATTTGATCTGCACCGCTTAATTGAGGCCGGCGCACTAGCACCTGACGCAAGTTTGACGCTTGATTAATTCCCCCAGCTAGCTGAATTGCTTGGGTGATTGTAGGAAATTGAATTCCACCGTTCCCATCCCCTTCGCCGGCAAGTGGAATGGTATAAGAACCAGGACGATTGACCTCTCCAGAAATCCCAACTTTCAAAGGACGCGGTGCGATTAAACTTATGGTTATAATGGGTTCCCTAACAAAGTAAGCGTACTTCCCAGAAATGGTAGAAGCTGCCCCTTCCAAAGTTAATCCTTTAACCGATACATTACCAATCAAGGGTAAGTTTACGGAACCATTAACCAAAACTTGATATTCACCCGCGTATTCGGGAACGTTTAAAATATCCAGACGGATGCGATCCCCCCCTCCTAAGGTGTAATCAGCCTGCTGAGCTTCAATTGCAGAAGTTGTTGGCCGCACACTGAAACCGGCTGGAGGTGCCGCGATAGAAGTCGTATTCGTTATTAACTGAGTGTTGAAAGCCGAAGGCGGCGGCGGCGCAATGCGAATCGGATTAGGTGATAGTGTTGGCAGTGGTGGCTGATTTTGGGGCTGGTTGGCAACTGCGCTCGGTGTCAGCGCCGGCATCTGTCCAGTTTTAACCAAGGCTTGATAGAGAAACGCTGCGACTTCTGCCCGTGTTGCGGCTTGATTAGGATTGAGTGAACGGATATTAGGATAATTAACAACCAGGCGATTTTCTATCGCTGCTGCAACGCTATTACGGGCGTATTCAGGTATGCTGCCGGCATCATCAAAATAAGTCTCTAAGTTATTCGGATTAACGGTAGTGGCTTTTAAGTTAAGTCCTTCCGCCAAACCGACTAAAACTTGCACGCGGGAGATATTTTGAGTGGGATTAAATAAGTTACTGCCCTCTCCCCTAATAAAGCCCATTTGATACGCGTTTTGAATCGCATTATAAGCCCAATAATTCGCCGGCACATCGGCAAATTGAGCGGCAGGACGCAGGGAATTTTTCTGAAAAGCTTGTTGAATAATTGTGGCAAACTGAGCGCGATTTAGTGCCACGTCCGGTCGGAAGTTTCCATCAGAAAAGCCTTGAATAATCCCCCGCGAAACCAGAGGTTCTATAAAACTTTGCGCCCAGTGACCGGGCACATCAGCAAGACGCTGACCGGCAACTTGGACGATAAAGCTTTCTGGTGAAGCGACAGGGACAACGGGTACAGGTGTGCCGGTGTTGCCACTTACGACAAAATTACTAGCCTCTTGTTCTCGGTGTGGAGAGGGTGAAGTTGAATAAGCGCTAGCCGTTCGGGTCAAATCTTGGGTAGCGAGGGCAGTTAAGGTACAAATGGCAACAAACGAGACACGCATAGAAGTAGCCTTGCCGGTCAGTAAGCGAGTGGAAAGGTTCGACAGCACCCCGCATTGAGTCGATACCCAAATGCTATCTACTGATACCAAATCTCAACTGACCATCAGGACGATGGCTACTTGCTGGCAACTAGCTAATATGTAAAGTTTTCAACGGAGAGGGTGGGATTTGAACCCACGTTAGGGTTGCCCCTAAAGTAGATTTCGAGTCTACCGCATTCAACCGCTCTGCCACCTCTCCAAGTGCCGACGCTATTTATAGTATTTTACTCGATCTTTTGCCAATTACAGCAGGGAAGCTTTGTTTTCCGTTGCCTCTAGCATTGTTTCAAATCCACCTGCCGGTGTCCACTGAAGTGCACCATCCCGTTCCGTCCAGTATAGCTGGGCCTTGGCTTTACTCAGTTGGGCCGCCGTGTCTGGATCGACAGACTTAGAGGATGAGATCGCCACTGCCGGCTGCAATGTCTTCAGTAAACTGGCATTGAGATGCTTCCCAGACCACCAAAGCACTTGCAAATTCTGCAGCTTTTCTGCTTTCAGTAATTTTTGTTGCTGAGCTGGATTGAGATCCCCTAATAATAACCAATTTTGGCCATTAATTTGAAACTGCACCACCAGCAGTTCCGGATCAATTAGCTCAACAGAAGTCGTGC
Source organism: Microcoleus sp. FACHB-68 (assembly GCF_014695715.1). Taxonomy (NCBI): domain Bacteria; kingdom Bacillati; phylum Cyanobacteriota; class Cyanophyceae; order Oscillatoriales; family Microcoleaceae; genus Microcoleus; species Microcoleus sp. FACHB-68. Next base: position 3,733 of record NZ_JACJOT010000007.1, on the reverse strand, counting down.
CGGCAGACACGGCTTGGCCAACTGGCAATGGCTGGTAAAATCCCTCGTGTGCTTTAATCGCCCTTGCGATTGCACCATCAGGGCTATGTTTTATACTGTGCAGTGTTTTAATAGGCAAGCGTTCTAAAATTAAATTCCAGCCGCTTCTGGAGTCAGGCTGAGCGCCCGTAGCAATTGCCCAATCAATTTGATTAACGCCTTGCTGCTGCAAAAAAGGTAATACCGTAAATCGAGCCGTACTGTCATCTCCACTATTAACAAGGGTAATTTTTCCCCGATCTTGAATGACCAAAACCGGCTCTTTCGTGGTATCGAGTACCGTGATCCGAAATAAGGTTGTTTTTGTTTGATGGGCCGGCACAACGACCAAACTCACTGCTATTAAACCAGCAAACCACCAGCGCCCAGCAATTGATAAGGGATAAAGAATAAACGATAAATTAAGTTTGCCTTTGCCTGATTGCTTTTTACTCTCTTTCTTATAATTTCCCATCAACCAGACTAAGCCAATTAACCCATACAGCGCCACTAACTGGATTCCAGTGAGCGCGCCGACTGCCACTGAATTGCCGGGTAACTTGTTGAAAAACTCTACAATTACAATCATCGCATGGCTGGGGTAATACAACGGCCACGCCAAAGCGCTTCCTGCTGTTGACCAAATTAAGCCGGCAAAACCGCTAATAAAACCACCCAAACTAATCACAGAAATTAGAGGGGCGGTGATGATATTAACTAAAATACTATAGGGAGATACGACGTTAAAAATGTAAAGTTGCAACGGTAAAACCCAGACAGAAGCAGCAAGTGGAACGGCAATTAAAGAGGCAATAGCCGGCGGCAACCAATCTAAACGTTTAATAATGGCCGGCACCGTCACAACTAATCCTAGTGTCGCCAAAAAACTGAACTGAAACCCTAAATCCCAAACCCACAAAGGATTAAATAGCAGCAGAATTGTTGCCGCTACTAGCAGTGAACCCAATGGCTTCACCTTCCTTTCTGCCACCAAAGCAACTAATGCGCCAATTCCCATAATGGCAGCACGGCTTACTGAAGGCTCTAAACCAGTTAAGCCAACAAATATAGCAATGGCACCTGTCCCTATGGCAAATTGAACGCGCATAGAAAGACGCCGCGTTAAAGCCAATACCATCCCTAAAATTAAGGACACTTGAGCGCCAGAAGCTGCGAGAGTGTGGGCTAACCCAACCTGTACAAAGGGGTCTTTAATGTCATAAGGCAGATCGACGGCTTGTTTCCCTAAAGCCATTGCACTGACCAGTGGGCCTTCCGGGACGCCCAGCCAATTAACTTGTGAGCGAATAATTCGCTGCCGCACCGCCCACCATCCCCATCTTGTGCCGGCTTGTCCATTGGGCCAGCTAACTTGACGCCCTCGCAGGCCGGCAAAGCAGCCTTCTTTAGCCAAGTAAGCTTGAAAATTAAAAGCCCCTGGGTTTGTCGGAGCTTTAGGTATGTATAAGACGCCAGTGACAGCAACCCTCTGACCCGGATATAAACCTGTTGCTTGGAGGAGGGGCACTGTTACATATAATTTACCAGTGGCTACCTGAGAGCCTTCTGCCGATTTATTTGGTTGATTTGCTGATGGAGATTTTTCAGGAGAAATAATCTCGTTAAAGTTAGTTGCTTCTAACCAAAATTGAGCTTTTTGAGAGCGAGTTAAGTGTGGGGTACTGCCGACTTTCCCCCACACAATCACAACTTGCTCTAAAGCTTTTTGATCAGCTGGCTTGACAAATCTGCTAATGTCATTGGCTGCCGGTTGTGGAACTCGTGTTTGAAAATACAGGGTTGCCAATAATCCGATGATGCCGGCACTTAGCCACAGCCAAAATTTAGGGCCGGTTCTCCAAAATCGAGGAATTACCAGCGCTGCCGCTATTCCCAAAGTTAACAGGATTAAGCCCCCTGCCGGCACGCCAAAATACTGTCTGGGAGTTGCCGCACACAGCAACCCCACAATGTAAGCCAGACTCAAAATTATGCCGCCAGTGCGGGTCATTAGATAGCTAGCCCTAGTTTCAAACCGAGTATCGCATGAAGAAACAGCAGGCAAAGTGCTGTACTGCCCAGGTAAGCGTGAGCTGTGCGTAGCACGGCTTTATTGCCGCCGAAACCACTTAGAGAAATGACGCCATTGATAGCAAGTAATGCCAGCACAGTTGAGCCGGTCCAAAAATGAGGGCTTTCCAGCACCGGCTGATGTTGCATAACGAGCGATAGCACCCCGCCGGTGTAGCCTAATGCCAGAAACAGAAACATCCACGGTGCTAATTTCCGGTGATCGCTACGACTCTTACTTGCTGTTTCTGGATCGGTAACTGCCCGCCCACGCCAGCCGGCTAACCCAACAAAACTGCCCATCACAAACACGACAATGGCCATCATCAGGGGGTGCCCCCAATGGGTAATGGGTTCAGGAATTCCTAACCTGCGAAATTGCTCAGCAATGGGTTCGAGCAGTTGACTCAGATCCATCAGTTACAAAACCTCGTCCTTCAGCATTTTGATAGAGCCGTAGAAGCCGATAGGCCGAACGAATATTTTAGGTTATCTCAGCCTATCCTATAGGAATTACTGCGACGTTAATTGAGCTGCCGGTGGCTTACCCTCCAGCCTTCGCCCCAATGGAAATTCTAACTGCTCGCGTTGCTGCAAGTACAGCTGCGCCACTCGTCGCGCTAAGTTGCGAATTCTCCCAATGTAGCGTGTCCGCTCCGTTACAGAAATTACTCCTCTAGCGTCGAGCAAGTTAAACGAGTGAGAACACTTGAGCACATAATCCAGACTCGGTAGAACTAGCCCGCGCTGGGTTAACTGTTCTGCTTCTTGTTCGTATAGCCCAAACAATGTAAACAGCAAATCGGGATTCGACGCCTCGAAGTTATAAGTACATTGCTCAATTTCTCCTTGAAAGTGAACGTCTCCATAGCTCACCTCATCTGTCCAGCGAATTTTGGTAAACGCATCAACCTCTTGAAGATACATGGCCAGCCGCTCTAGTCCATAAGTAATCTCGATAGCTACTGGACGGCAATCAATTCCTCCACACTGCTGGAAGTAGGTGAATTGAGTAATTTCCATGCCGTCAAGCCAAACTTCCCAGCCTACACCCCAAGCTCCTAAGGTGGGAGATTCCCAGTTGTCTTCCACAAACCGAATGTCGTGATCCTCTGGGCGAATGCCTAATGCCCGTAAGGAATCGAGATATATGTCTTGGATGTTATCCGGTGAGGGCTTCATCAACACTTGATACTGGTAGTAGTGCTGATAGCGATTGGGATTTTCGCCATAGCGGCCATCCGTAGGACGCCGGCAAGGCTCTACATAGGCGACTGACCAAGGTTCAGGGCCAATCGCTCTTAAGAATGTATGGGGACTCATCGTGCCGGCCCCTTTCTCTATATCGTAAGGTTGGGCAATTAAGCAGCCGCGCTCGGCCCAAAACTGATGCAATGTAGCAATGACCGATTGAAAATTCACAGGTGTTTTTCCTCAGCAGCAAGACGTGCATTACTCATTCTCGCGCAAATGCTACGCCCTGCAGGGGTTTGAGAGTTTATGAAACCCAAGTTCAAATATTTTTTCAAAAAGGGTTGACAGAGCTCAGTTGAGTTGATAGATTAGTAAAGCGCTCAAGAGGAAGCGACGCGAAAGCGAGACGCCTCGAAGCGCCCTGAACCTAGAAAAAATAATAGTTTGAAAG